>CAZFKK010000108.1:0-8959 GCA_964519735.1 uncultured Taibaiella sp. | reverse complement strand
ATCGGCGCTTTTCCTGCTGGTTTGCCAGTTAGGCAACCGCCCTATGATCATTTTCTGTAACCATAGAGAATCGGTGGAACGTACCAGTAGCTGGTTAAGTGATAAAGGGATCCTGAATGTGTTTTACCATGGAGCTATGGAACAGAGGGACCGGGATAGCGCCCTGGCAAAATTCCGCAACGGAAGTATCAATATCCTGGTCACCACCGATCTGGCTGCCAGGGGCCTGGATATACCTAACATACGTTATATTATTCACTACCATCTTCCGCTGACAGAAGATAGTTATACCCATCGCAATGGCCGGACAGCGCGTATGGACGCCAGTGGCACCGCCATTATGATCTTGGCTCCGGATGAAAAAATGCCATTCTACAGTCCGGATACTGCTGAAGAAATCACGGTATCCGAGGCTTATGAACTTCCGGAAAAACCGAAATGGTCTACCCTGGTCTTTTCGTTAGGGAAAAAGGATAAGATAAATAAGGTAGATATCGTAGGTTTCCTGTCCAAAACAGGCGGATTAAAAAAAGAAGACATCGGCCTGATTGATGTCAAGGACTATTGTTCTTTTGTGGCAGTCCGGAAGGTAAAAGTAGGACAGATGTTACAACTTATTAAAGAGCAACGTATAAAAAATAAGAAGGTAAAGATAGATGTTGCAAAATAATGAGGGCGGAAACTACCGGCTCCAGGTAAAAAGGCCCTGTTCTACAAAACGGTAGGGATGGACCGTACCTCCGAACTTTTGTATCGCATCAATAACCGCATAACGCGCGGTACCGGGGCAATAAAAGGTCATAAACCCACCACCTCCGGCCCCGCTTATTTTGCCTCCTGTGGCCCCTGCCGCCAGGGCGGTTTGGTAAATATCGTCAATAAGGGGGTTGGTAATGCCGTCAGCCATCTGTTTTTTATGCTGGAAGCCGAAGTCCAGTATCCGGCCGATCTGGTCGATATTTCCCATCAATAGTGCCTCCTTCATCATTTGTGCCTGCTCTTTGAGGTGGTGCATGGCCTCAATGGAGCCGCTTCGTTTATCTTCGACGTTTTTGCGCTGGGCTTCAATAATGATGGCGGAATTACGGCTGGTAGCGGTATAAAAAAGCAATAGATTGTTTTCCAGCTCATGGAGGTATTCCGGCCTGATGCGTAAAGGGTTAACAATCACTTTATCGCCGGCATAGAATTCCATAAAATTGACCCCTCCGAAGGTAGCAGCATATTGATCCTGTTTACCCCCTGCCATATTCAGGTCTTCTCTTTCTATCTGGTAGGAGAGGTGAGCGGCATCATAATCGCCCAGTGGCAGGTGCATCCATTCGGCAAAGGCCCCCAGTATAGCAACCACAAGCGTAGAGGAAGTCCCCAGGCCGGAACCTGCCGGAGCATCCACCTGCGTGGTCAGTTTAAAACCGGAAGGTACAGCGCCGTAATTTTTCACGATCCGGTTATAGATCCCTTTAGCCAGGTCCAGTTGACCATCAACAGGCAATGCCTCCTGAAGCGGATAGGTTAAAATTTCTCCTCTGTCCACAGCTTCTATGATAATATCCGGGGTATCCAAAGGCTCAATATGGGCATGGGCGTACAGGGATATAGTTGCATTAAGGATGGCGCCACCATACAATTCGCTATACGGGCTCACATCGGTACCACCGCCAGCCAGGCCAATGCGTAAAGGTGCTTTACTACGGATAATCATGAATCAGGTATAAATTATAAGCTGTCAAAAGCTGCAAAGAAAAGAATTTTGGCCTAATTACCGGCCTATTCCTTTTATTCTTTTAAAGAGGCAGGCAGGTCTTTCGATATATGTTGTGCTAAAACCCTGTTAAAAGAAAAACCTTCCTTTATACAAGGAAGGCTTCTTTCGTCAATAAAAACGAATTGGTTGTTTTAATTAATGTGCAACAGTATTAGTGTCAACGGTTACAGTAGTAGTAGTGTCAACGCTAACCGGAGTTTCTTCCACTGTAGTAGTAGTAGTTTCCTCGATAGTGATGGTAGTATCTACTGCATTTTCGTCAACAGTTTCAGTGTTACCGCAAGATGCAACGAATAAACCCATAGCCACAGCGAAAACGCCCAATTTAATAGCTTTCATTTTTTGAATTTTAAGTTTTTTTGAAATTGATTTTGATATTTATACTCAAAACGGCAAAAGGTAACCTTCTTTTTAAAAAGAAATTTTTTTATCGCAACTTTGGGTTACTTTTCAATCATAATAGCATAAATAATTGTCAAAGGTTTTATATACAGACACGGAATTACTGGATGGCCTGGCTTCGGGCAACCGGGACGCGGTAAAGGCATTATATAATGCTTACCATCCGCTACTGGTCAAATGGATGTTAAGCCGGGGGGGAATTGAAGCAGATGCGGAAGATGTTTTCCAGGAAGCACTGGTTATATTGTATGAAAAAGCGCAAGCTCCCGAATTTTGCCTGACCTGTAAATTAAGTACCTATTTATTTGCGGTAAGCAAACACCTGTGGTATAAAAAATTGCAGCAGTCCGGTTTGTTTTTTTCGCTTAATGAGCAGGAAAATGAATCTGAATTGGAATTTGGGCAGACTTATATGGATGATATTCAATCGCATTGGGATAAGGAGTTGCAGTTTGATCAGTTATCAAAGTCTTTGGATCAGCTTGGAGAACCCTGCAGTACATTGCTGAAAGCCTTTTACATAGATAAAAAGAATATGCAGGAAATAGCCAAAGCTTTTGGTTATACTAATGCAGAGAATGCAAAGACGCAGAAGTATAAATGCCTGACCCGTTTAAGAAAGATATTTTTTGCCAGGTCTCCGGCCAAAGCAGCAGATCATCAGTAATAAAGGGGATAAAATTATCAGATTATGATTACAGAACAAAACATGATGGAATGGGCGGAACGCTATCTTAATCAAGAGATAACGGAGCAAGATCTGACTCAATTGAATAATACCCTGGCCGATCAGCCAGCACTACGTAAACTTTGGACAGAATCGCTCAGTTTATTGCAAACCTTGCAGTCGGATACCGCCCGGAAAGAAATCCGGAATCTTATTCATGATGTTGCTCAGGAAAGTACTACCGGCAGGTCCGCGGTTACCCAAAGTCCCAAAAATTACGGGTTGCGGTTACCTAAATACCTGCGCACCTCAGCCATAGCTGCGGGCCTGATCCTTATTTCATCATTATCCACCATCTGGATCATGGATAATAAAGGGAGCCATAAGGACAGCCAGGAGTACACTTTATTGCGAAGGGAGATAGAAACTATTAAAAATTCTCAATCCAAAATAATAGACAGCTTAAATAAAGGAAAGAATACCAGCCCGGCAGAAGAGAACCCTGCCTTATACGGCGGCACCGGCTTTGCCTTAACCAATGACGGGTATATCGCTACTAATTATCACGTGGTGAAAGATGCCAACGCTATCTATATACAAACGAATAAAGGGGAAACACATAAAGCCTATATTGTGGCCCGGGAGCCTTCTGCGGATGTAGCTATCCTTAAGGTAGAAGACGAACATTTCCGTTTTGGCAAATCCACACTTCCTTATAATATAGCTAATTCCACTTCGGGGCTGGGACAAAGGGTGTTTACTCTTGGCTATCCAAAGGATGATGCCGTATATAATGAAGGCTATATCAGTTGTGACAACGGTTACCAGGGCGATCTTCATTCCTACCAATTGGAACTGACTGCCAACCCGGGGCAAAGCGGGGCGCCTATACTGGATAAAAACGGTACTATTATTGCCTTGATCACGGGCAAGCAAAGCAATACTACAGGCACCACTTATGCAGTTCATTCCGGAGCCCTGATAGACCTGGTACATTCTCTTCCCAAAGCTACCAATATCTACCTGCCGGAAAACAATCGCTTACATAAGCTGGAGCGTACCGACCAGGTGAAAAAAATCAGGGATTACATCTGTGCGGTGAAAGTTAACTGATAGTCAACATATTATACATAATTGAAGAGGCCATGCTGCAACAGCATGGCCTCTTCAATTATGATTTTATATAAAAAGCTGTAATCTTTTACTTCTTCCGGTTTTTATTGCTCCGGTTTTTATTGTTGTTATTCCGGGCGGCGCTGCCTCCTCCTTTATAAGATGGCTTTCCGCCGTTGCCATTTTTCTTGTGGGTGCCGCCACCGCCATGCCTGCTGTTGTCAAACCGTACCTTAATTCCCTCCAGGGCATAATTTAATGCTCCCCCGGTGATCTCCGACAGCTCTTCTTTGATCATGTCATCATGCACCTGCTCCCTATGCCAGTTAGTATAAGCCAGTTTCATGTAGTAAGCAATGGATTGGGCAAATCCTTTACGCTTTTCTTCATCCGTTTCCGCTAATGCTTTGTCAATAACATGACTCAGGTTTTTGCCTAAATGCCGGTGTTTTCTGCTTGCTCTCGGATAAGGAAGGCGTTCGGGCCTGCGAAATAACTTTTCTTTGGTAGGTATAGGGTATGGAGAGGCCACCTCCAGTTGAAAGTCGGCTATGAGAAATAAATGGTCCCACAACTTATGCCGGAAGTCTTCCACATTTTTCAAATGCGGATTCAACACGCCCATTAATTCAATAATGGCCTTTGCATTTTTCTGGCGTTTTTCCGGATCTTCAATGGTCCGCATGTAATCCACCATTTGTTGAATGTTACGCCCGTACTCAGGCATAATCAACTTACTACGCTTAGTATTATATTCCATCAAGAAGATAAAAAGTAAATAGAACTACCCGCTTTTGATTCTTTAGTAAGGCCGGTAGCTGTTTGGAGCAAAATGATAGCATTACTCATCAGGAATAACCGCTATACACTGCAAATATAGGTTAAAATACAGAAAAGCAAATAAGTATTTCTGCGAAAACTGATCCCGGTCTGAACGTTGTCAATTGCTCTAAATACCAACTGCTTAACATAATCAACCCATTAAAATGGCCATTCCTCACTACTTTTGCATTAAATTTCCTTTGTTTTGAAACCTGTACATTATTTGTCTCTTCTTGCCGCTTTGATTCTTGCCGGCTTCCTTTTTTTTGCCGGCAATACCGTGAAGCCCAAAAAGGAGCTGACGTCCGCTCCTGCTGCAACTCCCGGTGAACAGCAGGCTGCAGCCCTGCAAATGCCTGAAGCCGCTGATTTTGAAAAATTGCTTGTTGCTGCAAAGAAGAAAATTGCTCCTGCCGCCCAGGCTGAGATCAGCCAGGTGGAGCATAGTATTACAAGAGGGGATATTCCATCACAGCAGATCCAGGTCTATGAATCCCTGGGGAAACTATGGCAAAAGTATAAGAATAAGCCTATTGCAGCCTACTATTTTGCAAAATCCGGGAAATTGGAAAATTCAGAAAAAAAGTTGACCTTTGCAGCCCATTTGCAAACAGAGGGCCTGAAAACGGAGCAAAACCCCAATGTAAGGCAATGGATGGCGGAAGAGGCTATAGCTGCTTACCGGCAAGCCCTGGAAATTAATCCTGAAAACGATACTACCCGCATTGATCTTGCGGCTATCTATATAGAAGGTACGGGAGAGACCATGAAAGGGGTGGAACAGTTGCTGGCTGTAGTAAATAAGGACCCGAAGCATATTCAGGCCAATATTATCCTGGGTCGTATGGCTGTGGAATCGGGGCAGTTGGATAAAGCCATTGAAAGAGGCAATACGATTCTCAGTGTGGATAAAGAAAACCTGGAAGCCTATTTGTTTTTAGGAGAAGCCTATAAGAGGAAAGGAGCAACGGAGCAGGCAAAGAAAGTCTTCAACCAGGCAAAAGACATCATGAACAACCCGGACTTCAGTAAAGACATAGATGCGTACATGAAAACCTTCTAGGCTTTGTGGTGTACCAGAAAGGGATTTGAAATTAGTGTAGATATTACAAAAAATATATTTTTAACAATAAAATTATTTGAGCTATGCCAAGTGGTAAAAAGAGAAAAAGACATAAAATAGCAACGCACAAACGTAAAAAGCGTTTGAGAAAAAATCGCCATAAGAGCAAGAAGAAATAGTTGCTCCTTTTTGAATAAACATAAAGACAACAGGAATTGGGAAAGGGTTCTTTCCGGATTATTGTTGTCTTATCTTTCTTTTTGACTATACCCTCTGTCCGGCTATCTCTGCTTCAGTTTATTGAAGAAAAGAGAGGTGATCCGGAAGTTGTGTATTTTACTAGCATTATAACTATAAAACTGTATGGCGCATTCTATATCAGGAACGGCGCTTTGATAGTATTTGATTAAGACGACAAAATAGATATCATGAACAAAGAAATGATAATCAATGCGTCGGCTGATGGTGTGGAAATTGCTCTGCTTGAGAATAAAAAACTCGTAGAACTTCATTACGAACATAATAATTCGGCATTTGCCGTTGGTGATTTATATCTTGGTAAGGTAAAAAAACTAATGCCCGGCCTTAATGCCGCTTTTGTTGACGTAGGATATGAAAAGGATGCTTTTCTTCACTATACCGACCTGAGTCCATATGTCCGTTCTTTATTGAAATTTACCCAGACAGCGATCAGGGACAATAGTCCTAATGGCTTTGACTTCGGGAAATTTCAGAATGAACAGGAAATATTGAAAACCGGAAAAATAACAGATGTTCTGAATCAGCGCCCTGAAATAGTAGTGCAGATTCTCAAAGAACCGATCTCCTCCAAAGGCCCGCGCCTTAGCTGCGAACTCTCCTTCCCCGGTAGATTTGTAGTGCTCACTCCATTTAATAATTTTGTTTCTGTTTCCCGCAAAATACATTCGGGAGAAGAAAGAAAACGATTGCAAAAAATTGTAGAAAGTATCAAACCCAAGAACTTTGGTGTCATTGTACGGACTGCTGCCGAAGGGAAGAATACCGCCGAATTACATGCGGACCTGGTGGACCTGACCAACCAATGGAAGGATATCCAAAGTAACCTGAAAAATGCTCACCCGCCCAAACGTATATTGAGCGAGCAGGCAAAAACCACTTCCATTCTCCGCGACCTGCTTAATGAAAGTTTTCAGCGTATCGTAGTGAATGAAAAGGGCATCTTGAATGAGACCAAAGAATATGTTTCCCGGATTGCTCCGGAAAAAGAAGAAATTGTCAATTTCTACAATAACGGCCAACCCATATTTGACCATTTTGGTATTACCAGGCAGGTAAAGGCTGCTTTCGGCAAGACGGTCACCCTGAATAGCGGGGCCTACCTGATTATTGAGCATACGGAGGCCATGCACGTCATTGATGTCAACAGCGGTACCCGGTCTGCTGATGGCAACCAGGAAGAGAGTGCCCTTAAAACCAATATGGAAGCGGCAGAAGAAATTGCCCGCCAATTGCGCCTGAGAGATATCGGTGGTATTATTATTATCGATTTTATCGATATGAAATTACCGGACAACAAGCGTAAGTTGTTTGATACGATGTCTGAACTGATGACAGAAGACCGGGCCAGGCATACCCTTTTGCCTATTTCCAAGTTTGGCCTGATGCAAATTACGCGTCAGCGGCTGCGCCCGGAAATCAATATCACTACCGCTGAAGTATGCCCTTCCTGTAAAGGCACCGGCAAGATAGGGCCTTCTCTATTGGTTACGGACGAAATAGAAAAGGATTTTCAATACCTCATTAACCAGGGGCACCGTAAATTAAGATTGAATGCCCATCCTATGCTCATCGCCTATTTAAAGGACAAAGGCCTGTGGCGTTCGATGCAATGGAAATGGTATCGTAAACATGGAGTATGGTTAACCCTGACTACGGATAATAATTATCAGTTGATGGAATATTACTTCTTTGATGCCAAAACAGATGAGGTCATCAAATTATAGCAATACTTTCCTAATAAAAGCCCTGCCCGGGATAGAAGAACGGGCTGTCTCCAACCGAAGACAGCCCGTTACTTTTAACCTTTATTTTTATTCCTGTACTTTTAGTTATCTGTGGATTTTATCAATTTTTCTACTTTTACCAGGTTGCCTTGCTGATCTGCAATTCTTATCAAATAAAGACCGGAAGCCAGTTCTTTAACGGAGAAAGAAGAAGCTTTGCTGATTTGCTGTATGACTTTTCCTTCAAGGCTTGTAATCAGTATATCCACTGGTACCGGAGCTGTAATATATACCCGGTCATGGGCAGGGTTAGGATACAGCCTGGTTTGAGCGGCTATACTTCCCGGAGCGGAGATGCCGGTTTCATCAGCGTTGGTGACGGTATAGGCAGCAGAGGTATCCTTGCACCCGTGTTCATCTTCTACGACAACGGTATAAGCGCCGTTTTCAGTAACCGTATATTGTTTTGCAGTAGCTCCTGGTATTAAGGTACCGTTTCTAAACCATTGGTAGCTCAGGTAATTATCTACTGTACTCAGGATAAAGCCATCTACCGTAATGATGGCTTCAATGGGATAAACACCTACCTCGAAGGATTGCGACACGCTGGAATCACAACCGTTGATGGCTATTACCGTAATCAGTCCACCTTCACTTCCTGAAGTTACCGTGATGCTGTCTCCCGTACTATTGCCGGTCCAGCCTTCAGGTAAGGTCCAGATATAGGAAGTAGATCCTTTTACTTTCGGAATAGAATATACGTCACTGGAACCGACACACAGGAATTCAGGACCTGCAATCTCTTCAGGCTGGCCGGGCGTAGTACACACTTCCAGTTTCCAAAGATCGTTGAGCAGTCCGTTCCCGGGAATGGCGCCGGGGCCATATCCTCCAAACAGCCAGAGATTGCCGTCTTCATCCATACAGCCGGAAGCACTCCGGGAACCCGGGGTGTTCGCCTCATCCGCTGTTCCCTGGGTGCCATAAACACCTGGTTGTACTTTTATACTATCACCATTAAACCAGGTCCATTCATTGGAGGCCAGGTCATATTTCCAAAGATCATTCATATTGCCCCAGGTGCCTGATGTCCCGAAGGCGTAGCCCCCGCCAAACAACCAGAAATTCCCCATGCCGTC
>CAZFKK010000107.1:0-8964 GCA_964519735.1 uncultured Taibaiella sp. | reverse complement strand
CGTTCTTTCAACAAATATTGCCTTCGTGGCTCGGGAACATTTTCATAATCAAAGGGGCAATGCCTGCATCCGTTCCCACAGCAGAAACCTCTGTGTTTTAAAAAATGAGCAGTTAAAACCATCCTGCCTTCCTCATTAAAATAAAAGTCGAGTCCCTCTTGTAATTTCATCTTTCCCTGATGCCTGGAGCCTGTTTAAATTTTATTTTCGGCGTAGCTATTTAGCCGGGAATACGGCTCATGTATTTTTTCATCTCGTTAAGCTGTTCCACAATCTGTTCATTCTTAGGCTTAGCAGCTTTAGCCTTGCCATAATAAAACTTAGTTCCTTTAAAATCCCGTCGTTGCATACAGATAGATGCCAGTTGAAGGTATGCGGTAGCGCTACTGTCTGCATCAGGCAACCCGGCCTTAATAGATTTGCGCAAATGTTCATATGCTTCTTTCATATTCCCCTTGCGATAAGCAATAGATCCCAACTGCAGCAGGGCCGTGCCCTGGAAATCCTTGTCGGTAACACCTGCTTCCAGCCCCTTTCTTAACTCTGCTTCTGCTGAATCAAGGTCCTCATTCATCGTAGAAAAATTGGCCTTGAGCATGTAATATGCAGAACGGATAGGTTTGTACAATAATTTAGGATATTTTACCTTAGCCAGCAGCTTTTGGGCGCCCTCTACATTACCATCTTCTACAAACCGCTGCATTAAAGTAATCGGCCCGATCATGAAATGAGCGACTATCATTAACACTGCAAGGAACATAGGTAACCAACCCAGCCACCAGGAAACCTGGAAACCTGCATAAAAGCCTAAAGCAATCAACAGTACCGCCAATACAATGCGATTCACTACAATAAAACGACGTAAAGCAAACATAAATTCTTTTAATTATAGGGCAAAGTTAGGATAAATACAAAGCCCGGCAATATCATTTTTAACATCACATAAAAACTTATATTTAATAAATTTTGGAAATAGTTTGTTTATACTAATATATTTATATTTCTCTATTCTAATTATTCACCAACAAAACACTTTTCCCGGGAAAAATCAGGGCATAACAAAATCCGGTCTTACCGGATGATAACCTAATTAAAATATAATTTTTACAGATTTAAGTATCATTTCACAATATGCAATCACCTGAGCAAGGAATAAATACTAATTTCATCCCAACAAAAGTTCTAGACTTATGAAAAAAGCAAGATCTCTTTTATTGATCGCAATTCTGGGAGGCTTGTTGCTGCCCTCTTGTAAAAAGAATTATGAATGCGTATGTACCCTCAACGGTACCGAAATGGGACGGTGGTCCTTAGGTAAGCAAAGCCGCGACGATGCGAAAGATGCCTGCGATGGTTACGCTGTAGGCCCTGGTGCCATCTGGAAGTGCGAACTGGAATAAGGCAACTCCTGGATCATTAATAAAGGAAGATGACTGCATCCGAAAGCAATCATCTTCTTTTTATAGTATCCTATCCCTGTTATTTAAGCTCCCGGAAAAGAGTGTATTTCCTGATCCTGCCAACAAAACAGCTATTGCAACAGGCTTCGCTTCATGCAAATCATTTTCAAAGCCGTGATCATAGCTTCTTCTCCTTTGTGTCCATGTACTCCTCCGCCCAGGCGCTCCCAGGCTTGCAATTCTGTATCTACAGTAAGCACTCCAAAGATAACCGGTACCGGAAGCAATAGATTTAACTGACCAATACCTTCAGCCACCATTTTGCACACATATTCAAAATGAGGTGTGCCGCCACGGATCACGGCACCAAAAGCGATAAGTGCTTCAGGCGCCTCCTCTGGTTGCCTGGCTGCTGTTTCCCATAGTGCTTTACAAGCAAAGGGTAATTCGACACAGCCTGGCACATAAATTTCATGAGTGATCGCTGCCTCTGTCTCTATTGCAACGCGCCGGGCGCCGGCTACTTGTTCTGCTACGATACGCTCATTCCATTCCGTAGCGACAAGAGCTATTTTCAATCCCTTAAGCAGTTTTATTGAAGAAATATCCAGAAGTGTATTACTATCAGCGGAACTGGCCATAAAAAATATTATTTAAAATAACGGTATTCATTCAAATAGATCTTGAAGCAGCAGCATGGCCGATCAACTGTTTATGAAGTGTCAATACTTGTTGTATGACAGAAAGGGATTCATCATTTTTAATTACAAAATCACATCGATTCATCTTTTCTTCCTCGTCCATCTGCATAGCCATTCTCTTTCGTACTTCAGCTTCCCCTACCCCATCCCGGGATAAAGCACGTGCCAGCCGCATGGCATAGGGAGCGGCAACACCTACCATAACGTCCATATCCGCATTACTGCCACTCTCAAAAAAAAGCGCGGCCTCTTTAAGGGTATAAGGAGCCTGTTGGCGCTCCGCCCAATCCTTGCTATAACGGATCACAGCGGGATGAACCAATTGATTCAATTGTTCCAGTTTCAAAGCATCATTGAAGACCACAGATGCTAAAAACGGCCGGTTAAGCCGGCCGTTACTATAAACTTCAGCACCAAATAATTTCATGATAGAAGCCTTCAGTAAGACATCATGCTCCATCAGGTATTTCGCCGCCTGATCTGCATCCAGCACAGGAATACCCAATACCTGGAACATTTTGGCTACCACACTCTTACCAGAGCCGATTCCTCCTGTAATTCCTACTTTAAGCATTGAATATTACTCCGATGGAAATACCCTGTTTGAGTTTAAGCAGAGATTGCAGTGGTAGCTGTCCCCGATCTTTTCTGGTAGGCGATGGTCATCTCCATAGAGATAGCCTGACGCTCCAGGGTAATATTAGAATTACGATCAATTTCTATAACAATCGTAGCATCATCATTGACCCGTACAATACGACCATGAATACCTGAACTGGTAACAATTTTATCTCCGGTATTCATGCTTTCAGCGAATTTTTTTTGCTCTTTGGCCCTTTTTTGCTGAGGACGGATCATAAAAAAATACATTACCGCTATCATACCTACTAACATAATAGGCATCATCATGCCACCACCTGGCTGTGCCTGCAACAAAATAGCTCCCATAAAACTTGTCATTTATTCTTTAAATTTAAAAATTAAGTAGCAAAGTTAAGCATTAATACCCATTTTTTGAGTCACCAGATAAATTGGTTGAAGAACTTCCACCCCTTACTTTTGACGATCTACCTTCCTTATTTTTTGCTCTGTTGTCAACTCTTTCAGCAAATTATCTAAAACACCGTTCACAAACTGGCCGCTTTGAGGAGTACTGTAGTGTTTTGCGATCTCAATATATTCATTAATAGTCACTTTAGTAGGAATTGTAGGGAAGTATAACAATTCACAGGTACCCATTTTCAGCAGGATCAGGTCAATAACAGCAACCCGGTCTGCCTCCCAGTTTTTTAACTTAGGACGGATCAATTCCATACAATGAGCATCCTTATCTAAAACAGTCTTTACCAGGTCATAGGCATATTCTTTCTTTTCAGCAGAGATAAACTGAAGGAAATTGACATTTCTGGGGCTGCGGAAATAATTGTCTATCAGCATAATGATCATGCTGCCATCATCCTCCCAGTCGCTCCATTCATCATCGATATATTCTATAAACGACTCATTACCCAACATTTCCTGCTTCCAGATATGTTGCAGTATCATTTTCTCTGCGGCTTTATCCCGGTTTTGACGCTCAATATATGCTTTATAAACATCAGAGGAAGCCAACCGGTTATACAATTTCTTCACCCATTCGATAGCTACCTTACTTTCCAGCTTTTCTTCCTTCACCTTTTCTGAAAAAGTAGTATTTTCCAGTAATTCCCAAAGAAAGGTGTTTCCTGAGATCTTGGTATTTACTTTTAAATCCGCATCAGTAGGCAGGTATTTTGAAGCCCGCTGCCGTGCATCAGCTTCCGCATACTGCGCTACCTTAGCAACATACAACAGCATCAATGTAAATAAATTAGAAGAGCGGTGAATTTTCTCATCCAATAAGCGGTAGGCCGGATGGACAATGGCACCCAAAGAGGGACGAATTCCATCAGTTCCCGTACCGTTTAAGGAATGGTCATCCAATGCGTATAGGGTTTGCATTACCTTCACCCTGATATTTCTGCGACTGATCATAAAACTAAAAAAAGAACGCAAAGGTAAGCTAATTTTAAGGTCCTCCTCATTCAAAATCAGGAATAACGACTATATTTAATAAAAACGCTTATTTTTGTCTGTTCTGCTATCTTTACAACTATGGGTCTGACCATTACTTTACTGATCATCTGTCTGTTATTTATCATTATCCTTACAGGAGTTGAATATGCTTATATTGCTTCCAACAAACTCACTATTGAGCTGAAAAGGAAACAGGGCAAGACTTCCGGGAAAATACTGGGTGCTTTTTTTGATCAGCCCGAACGTTTCTGGAGCGCTACCATTATTACTTTTTATAGCCTGTTGGTTTGCTTTTGTTTTTTATTGACGAAACTCACTACTCTGCTGATCGGTCATTTGCCTCCCGTAGCCAGCCAATATGTCAGGGAACATGATTATTTACAGATGGTGATAGACCTGCTCCTGGCCTCTGTCCTGATCCTGGGAAGCATCGGCGTGCTTGCTAAAAGAAGCTTCGAATATTATCCTGAAGACAAATTAAATACCTGGAGCCGGTTCATCAATATATTATGTGATATCACCGCTCCCCTGGCTTATATTTTTACGGGCATCTCCGAATTTATCCTCAAGTATCTCTTCAATGTACGGGTAAGCAAAAAAGAAAGCATCTTTGAACGGATCAACACCAAACAATTCATGCGTCAATCCATTCATGGACACGGAGATATGGATGAGGCCCATAAAGAATTGTTTGAACGGGCCCTGAAATTGACCAAAATAAAAGTACGCAAATGCCTTACTCCGCGGAATGAAGCCATTGCCATAGATATAGACACGCCTATTAACGAATTGCGGGATATCTTTGTAGATACCAAACTGTCTAAAATAGTAGTCTACGACGAAACACTGGATTCTGTCATTGGCTATATCCACCACCTGGACCTTAACAGACGTCCGGCTACACTCCAGGAAATACTGCATCCCATACCCACCGTACCCGAAACGATGAGTGCCATTGACCTGATGCATAAATTCACCAAAGAAAGAAGAAGTATTGCCTGGGTCATTGATGAATTTGGAGGCACTGCGGGTTTTGTCACTATGGAAGATGTGCTGGAAGAAGTATTCGGAGACATCAAAGATGAATATGACGTCGAGGAATTTACAGAAAAACAGATCGCAGGTAATGAATATATCTTCTCCGGAAGGTTGGAAATAGATTACCTGAATGAGAAATACGGTCTGGAACTTCCTTCAGATGAAGCAGACACCCTATCCGGGTTTATCATAGCCAACCATGAAACGATCCCGAAACAAAAAGAAAGGATTATCATAGACAATTATGAATTTGAAATCCTCCTGGTTACCGAAACCCGGATCGAAACGACAAAAATGAAACTCTTACATATCTGACCTATGTCGCTTCTGCAATTACTTTTACGTTATCATTTTAATCATTGATTCCAAACACACCTGATTTGTTTATTCATCAATACCTGCAATGGCACCAGGATATCCTGCTGATCAATGGACGACCGGTGGTCCCCTCTATAGCGGGAACGCCGCTGCCGGAACTGCCGGATACGCTGTACCGCCTTCATCAGGTGCAATATCCCAGGTATTTCAAGATGGATCTGCTCAGTAAGATCGCTTTTTTAAGTGCGGAACTGATAGCCCCCTACCCTGAAAATACCCACAAAGAAAGAGTCGCCACGGTGATCAGTAGTCATTCCGGAAGCCTGGATGTGGACAAAAAATTTGAAGCAAGCAGGCAAACGCTGGCCAGCCCGGCTTTATTCGTCTATACCTTGCCTAACATCATGTTAGGTGAGATTTGTATCCGTCATGGTTTCAAAGGAGAGCAACTCTGTACGATTACAGAGGCACCGGATCCTGCATGGTTGCATTTTTACCTGTCAGACCTTTTGAACCAAAGGCAATCAGAGGCCTGTTTATGCGGCCATATAAACGCTGGTCAGCGCCATATCAGGGCTACCCTGTTTTGGGTCAGCAAGGCGCCGAAGCAGGACGACCATGCCCTGGCCTTTTCTGAGGAGCACCTCAGGTTGCTATTCACCAAACCCATCCTACAGTAATGACAAGAGCCTATATTGCCGGCATGGGCATCATCAGTGCCATAGGCAGTAATACCCTGCAAAACCTGGAATCATTAACAGCAGGAAAAACAGGTATTGGTGCTGCCGGTATCCTGCAGAGCAGGCATGCCTTCCCTGTGGGAGAAATCAATAGGACCAATGAAGCGTTAGCCCTGGAGGCCGGAGTTTCTGCTTTATGGCCCCGGACGGCCCTGCTCAGCCTGCTGGCGGCACAGGAAGCCTGGTTGCCGCTATCTGCCAAAGCTAAGGGCTTACGGATCGCCTTTATTTCCGCCAATACTGTGGGCGGTATGGACCTGACGGAGCGGTTCTATAACGCCTTCCGGGAGGATCAGCATACCGGCGCGCCGGAAGATGTACGTTATCATGAATGTGGCGCCATTACAGAACTGGTGCGGGAAGCCCTGGGCTTGAACTGCTGGAGTACGACGATCAGTACCGCTTGTTCTTCTTCTGCCAACAGCATCATGATGGCCGCACGCCTAATCGAAGAAAACCATTATGATGCCATTATCTGTGGCGGGGCCGATGCCCTTTCGCGGTTTACCCTCAATGGTTTTAATGCTTTAATGATCCTGGACAAAGAGCTGTGCAAACCTTTTGACCAGAACCGCAAGGGACTCAACCTGGGAGAGGGGGCAGCCTACCTGGTTTTGGGCAGCGAAAAAGCGGTGCAGCAGCTGGGCGTTACTGCGCAGGCGACCGTTTCCGGCTATGCCAATGCCAATGATGCTCACCACCAGACCGCTTCTTCCCCAGAAGGAAAAGGCAACCAACTGGCCATGCAAAAAGCGATGGAAAAAGCAGGGATCGGTACGGATAAGGTCGGTTATATCAACCTTCATGGCACAGGAACGGAAAACAACGACGCTTCTGAAGGGATAGCGATCCAAACCCTGTTCCGGGACAAGGTGCCTGCAGGAGCCAGTTCTACCAAGGCCTATACAGGCCATACATTGGCCGCTGCGGGCGCCATTGAAGCGGTATTCAGTATTTTGAGCATCAACCAACAGGTAGCCTGGCCCCACCTTAGGATAACCCAACCTATGGAGACCCTTAGCTGGCAACCCAATACACAGCTTACGCCGCAAGACATCCGGCATGTACTTTCTAACTCTTTTGGGTTTGGAGGCAATTGTACATCCCTGGTATTCTCTGCCTGCTCATAGCTTATAGAGTATCACATAAATAACATCAGTCGCCTTGAATGGAAGAAGTCCTTTAATGCATTAAAATAAAATCAAATCAAAATAATTTAACTCTATTTTTTCAATTTTACTTTTTTTATTTCTAATTTAGGGAAAAAATAAAACTACAATTATGGAACACGAAAACACAGGGCTCTTTGAAGCCGGCATTGATGAAATTACCAAAGCGCATCTTTTGGAAACCGCCAGATGGACAAAGTTCCTGGCCATTATCGGATTTATCACCGTAGGATTTATGCTGATCGGGTCCTTTGTAATTATGGTCTCCGGTGCCCTTTTCTCCTCTGCTTTGTCCACTACCCCATTGGCCGGCTTGGGCGCTGTCGGTTTAGGTATATTATACCTTGTTTTTGCGGCCTTGTATTTGTATCCTATTATCTCTTTGTATAAATTTACTACCAGTATTAAAACAGGACTGCAAACCAATAACCAGGAACTGATTAATGAAGGATTCCGTCACCAGAAGAATATGTATCGTTTCTTTGGTATCCTTACCATTATTGTACTGGCCTTTTACCTGATCATTATTATTTTTGGTGGTTTGGGTGCCATGATGGGCTAATTACCTGAAAAAATCAGGTACCAATAAGAAAGGTACTGTTCAAAAAGCCTGAACAGTACCTTTCCTATTAATTAAATGGTACATTCCGATTTGCCCTGAGCATCACGCTTCGTTACTCAGCCAGGGTTTTGACAACTTTTTGGGTGACCAGCCTGACCCCTTCTTTGCTGTATACCTCCAGCATATACATCGCGGGTGCCAACTTACCCATATCAATATGCGTATCCAAAGTTCGGATCAGCTCCCGGCCATCAATACTCCGCACGGTAACCAGCACCGGCACCGGAGCATCAATATTTATTTTTTGCGCAACGGGATTGGGATAAATCTGAATTTGACTGGCCAATACTTTTATATCTTCCATCCCTGTATAATTACCTACTGTATAAACAGCAGAAGTATCCGAACAACCACTTCCGTTCGTAACAGCCACACGGTAGTTGCCATTGGCCAGTACCTGGTAAGTACTTTTTGTCGCACCGGGAATAGACGTATCGTCTTTAATCCACTGGTAAGAAGCATAAGTACCGGCAACCCCTAATGTAAACCTGTCTACATTAATGACCGGATCTAACCGATAGAAGGATAAGTCAAGTGTAACCATACTATCGCAGCCGGCAGCATTTGAGAATACTGCCTTGTAAGTACCGGCTATCCTATAAACGCTATCCTTTAATAGGTAACCGGTCTGACACGTGGATACCGCAAGAGCAGCCGATGAAGTATCGTTACAGGAAAACTTCAACACAAACACATCATAGTTTCCTGCGCTGCTCAGCGTACCCAGCGCAGCCCCCGAACCAAAATCTACGGTTTGCTGAAACTCTCCCATAACATACACGCCACCCGAACCATTTATGGCTATACGCCATCCATGTTCCTCTCCGCTGCCTCCGATACTTTTAGCCCATATATAATTACCACCGGCATCGTATTTAGCCAGAAATATATCATAATTTCCCGTACTACTGATCATAGCCC
>CAZFKK010000106.1:0-8975 GCA_964519735.1 uncultured Taibaiella sp. | reverse complement strand
AGCCACAAATATATTAAAATCAATCGATTACTAGTTAATCAGCAAGCCCTATATATATGGAATCGGAATTCGGGACGGGTTTTACCATTTTTAGTTGTGTAGCAGCACCCTCTTGGCCAACAGTAACAAAAAATATTACTCTACCGGGTAGAGTATTTATACCTTTACAATATATATATGCTGAAGGAAGAGATTTTATAACTGGCGCGCTCTCAAAATATGTAATTATTTTATGATTATCCTGTGTATAACACGATAAACTGCTCAACAACAGTATAGAAAGCGAAAAAATAGCACGCGAATACCCTTTCGTTGATTTGGCATTAATATTTGTTACCATCTTGATGGGATTTTATATATGAAATGCCCCCACTTTTTATAAACTCTTTAAAGGAAACACTGGAGTACATCATTTGATGTTGATAAAACGAAATTTGAGAAAATATATCACCACGCATTTTTGGATATAAGCCCTGATGCTTATATTGGTATATGAAACCGGATCTTTCTTCAGGAGCAAAAAGCATACTTCTGTCATAATACAAAAACCCTCCTTCCCTTATCTTTCGAAAATCCTGAAGGCCTATGGGATATTTACGCATGAAGCAAAGATAGGAAAGTTAAAAGTGAAGACACCCATTCCTAGTTACCATCGTAAAGCCAGAAACTTCATAAGTTCCTGGTTCTGCTTATCTTTATACTGAAACATGGATAATCGTTGAATGTAGGGTAATGTCAACAGGCTCAAAACTATCAAAGACAGATGTATGGCAGAGCTGGCCTGGAATTATTGAAAAAGCGGGTAGTGTTTGCTTCTTCATGACCACCAAAAGTGGGGAAGAACCAGTATCAACGGAATATCCACTTTAACCATTTTATAGCTCATTCCTTTATCATTTATAGTTCAAAACAAGGTTAATTTGAGCTACATTAATCTTATATTGAGCTATAAATTCACACCTCAAAACAAATGTAAATTATGAACCCAACGGTTAAGACTTCAATATGTAAAAAGAGACAGAACGCTTATTAAAGGAAAAGGGGACTGCCTCCGGCAAACCAAAAGATGATGCTACTATGCTGTTGAATCATAAAGGAGCAATATTTTATAGTAGCCAACCCAGATTATGTTGCTCCATTGGCTATCTCGGGAATAGAGTACATTCACAGCATTCTAATCAAAGACCTCGGCGTTGACCGTAATATCAAGGAAAGACGGGTAGGTATATCCGGCACAAACTATGTACCTCTTGATAACGAACATCAGATCAGGGACGCACTAAAGGATTGCCGAATGATTATATTGATGGCATCCTGGATCATGTTACTTCCTGTCTGTGCCTGGGCTACTTCGAAGAAGCACTGCAGGCCCTGGAATACGCCGCATCATCCGGCACCAGAAAAGTTAGCTTTTCTTTTTGTATGCTAACCTTTAACTTTATGGGAATCTTTGCTTTTATCCGTTGATCATCCACATGCATTTCCTTACCCATCCAGATCACTTTTATTTTCTTTCCACGAATCACCTTAAAAGGTGCTGCAACATTAGGGTTCTTCCGATGCTGCATGATATAGGACCATAACAGTGCTCTTTGGCACTCAGGGATAAGTACTATATCCAAAAAGCCATCGTCAAACCGGGCATCCGGAGCCAGGCGCACATTAGGGCCGATTCTATTAATATTCATAATCTCCAGCCATAAAAAATTTCCGGCATATTCCCGGTTATCTATGATGATCCGGCAAGGATGCGCTTCAAAAGAATAAACAAGATCATGAAGAGTCCGGATGGCCAACTTTAATTCTTCTGCCGGAGAATCGGGATTAACCGGAAGTTTTTCCATTTCCCGGATCAAGCGCGGAAACAAACCGAAACCTATGCTTTCCAGGAAGAGGCCGGAATAGTATTTCCCACTTACTTTTCCAACGTCGAAAGGTTGCAGGCGGGACTGCTTCCAGCTTGGTAGGATTTGTGGCACTTTTCCCAAAATGCCCAGGGCCCCTGCAATATTATTGGCAGTGCCCAAAGGCAATATCGCAAGCGGCATTACATTTGAAGATAAGTAGTTCCATAATTTTAACACTACCTTACGTAGGGTACCATCACCTCCGGCTATGGAGAGAAAAGTTATGCCAGGCTTCATCTTCTTCCATTTCTTATTTTGAGCTGCATAATAATCACAATAAAAATCGTGGGAAGCCATCAATGCCTTAAGCTGATTTTTAGTATATGAGCCTTTACCGGCTTTAGAGTTATGAATCAATTTTACGGATTGTCTATACTTTAATTTACTTGAAGGATAGTTTTCCGGCTTTCCGTCATGAATTCTCTTATTAGTTTTAATCATAGTTTGAACGATCAGCGGTATAAAATGTTAGTAAAAGAAGAAATCCTATATTAATAAGATACCAATAGGATGAATAGTTCATTTATCAACAAAAAAAGTAATTATGAATATCCTGGTGACCAACGATGACGGTATTTATAGCCCGGGTATTGCAGCACTCGCCAAAGTAGCGGCATTATTCGGAGCCGTGAGAATAGTGGCACCTGACGTGGAGCAGTCGTCTATGGGCCATGCAATTACCCATTCCAGACCACTCTCCTACAAGAAATCACGGATTGCCTTTCCCAAAATGGATGCTTACCGCGTGAACGGCACACCGGCTGACTGTGTCGCGCTGGGTGTGCATCTATGGGCGACAACCGATGTGGTCTTATCCGGCATCAATATGGGACTCAATTTGGGCAATTCCATATGGCATTCGGGGACCCTGGCAGCCGCAAAGCAGGCTACCCTTCTGGGCATTAAGGGTATTGCACTAAGCACCCCTTCCGGAAGTACGGAACCTGATTTTGAGCGGCTATACGCTGATCTTGAAAATACCTTGGAAGCACTGCTCAAAATGCCTGGAAACGGCCTTTTTAATATCAATCTGCCCCCAGAACCGAAGGGCACATTATGGACCCGGCAATCTGTAAGGGTTTATGACGGCAAGGTGGTGCCCGGTATTGATCCTATGGGCAGAAAGCATTATTGGATCACTGTTTCCCCCCTGGATCCTCCCGACGAGGGTACGGATAGATGGGCCATCGACCAAGGGTACATCTCGATTACCCCTTTAAGACTGGACCTTACTGATGAAGAGGGATTGCTGCAGCAGCAAATACAACCCGGAAGCTAAGTATCGAAAGGTTAACCATAACTTAGGTGAATTATTTATTACAGGCTTTTTATTGGAGGAGAATGATTCTCTTTGTATCTTAGTGCTTTATAAAAACTATCCCCCGTTATGAATACACTTATTGTTCCTGTCGACTTCTCCGAAACCTCTTTAAATGCAGCCAGGTATGCAGCATCCCTTTCCAATCAACTGGTACCATGCCGGGTTGTTTTATACCATTCTACCATTGCCACACTGCCGGAAAAGGAACTGTCAAAAGCTTCCATACATAATGATGCTGATAAATGGAATACGGATTTAATAACTAACTTAAGGGAGGTAGCTCCTGAAACAGAATTCATCAACATAGTTGATGACGGCTTTATTTTTGAAAAGGTACAGGCACTTGTCAACGAATATAAAGCCCTGCTCATTATCATGGGCATCACCGGGAAAAACAAATTACAGCAAAAGCTTATTGGCAGCAATACTATTCACATAGCCCTGCAGGCCACCTGCCCTGTCCTGATCGTTCCGCCACGTACAACGTACCAACCTATAAAACAAGTAGGCGTAGCCCTGCAACTTGAAAAAAACCTAGTGGAACATGTACCTCATGAAGCGATCAAATCTTTAGTGAATGCTTTAAATGCCTCCCTGATGGTGATCCATGTAGAGCCTGAATACCATGCCACTGCTGCATCCATACTTCTGGCGGGGCAACAGGCCGCGCATCGGATGTTTGATAGTATCGGCGCCACCTACCATCTGCTTGACAATGATCATATAGCAGAAAGCATTGCTGACTATGCTTTGGATAACGACGCCCAGCTTGTGATCAGTATCGCACACGAACATGGCTTTATCCAACAACTTTTCAAGGGTAGCGTAACCAGAGATCTGGCCTTCTATGCTACCCTTCCCGTCATCGTATTTGGAGCTAAAAAGCCGGATTAATGCCTTGGGACCGGTAAGGCTACTGCAGCCAATCCACTTGAAGATAATCTGCCTCTCCCTGGGTAAAGGGTACCAGTACAAAGCCCGCACTTGAAGCGGTCATTTGTTGTGCATCTATATTAAAGACCTGTACATCATTGATAAAACCCAGCCAGCGACGGCCTCTTTGCTCCAGCCGGAGGTCATTCCATTCGCCACCCGGATTCACCGCACTATGCCGCCGGGGGGCGATCAGTGCCACAATATCCTGACCATACCCATTCCCTCCTTCATCATACAAAGCAAAATAACCATCATAGTCCACTGTAAAGGAATAACCATAGCTCTCCCTGGCACTATTATAACCAAAAAGCAAGCCCATATTATTATCTGATCCGATCCGTGTATGGATCGTAAAGTCATCAAAACGATTAAAGCCTTGTATATCCCGGGAAATATAATAGGCAGTAGACAGATCATCCTGGTATTCAAAAAGAAAAGTTCCACCTGCAACTGAACCGGAAGCATAGTTCGCGAGATCAGAAAACGACCAGCGATTCCGGTCATCGTTAAAATCCTCTACAAATGAGTACTGCCGCGGATAATGAGGCTGCGGGCCTCTATCCCGGACACAAGATGCGGCTCCAAAAGAAATGGCTGCCAGGACAAACAAAATAGTATTTTTCATCTTATTATTTTTATCAGGAACGTCAGAAGCATTTTCGTATTACAAACGGCCAAGGCCGTTAGCTGCTTGAAAAGGAGAATACACCAAATCCTTTCTATTAACTTATTCTGATAATTAAGACGAAAAAGTCACACTTAAGTTTAAGCCTTCTTTACTTTAACATTAATAATGCTCCCGGAAACCACAACAAATATTTAGTCCGCATAAAGCAAATACTTGCTCCTGATCGATTTAAAGTGGTCGAGATCTGCCTGCCAACTGGCCCTGATCTCAGCCTCCGTCATGCCTTTTTGGATCTGCAGGCGCAACAGATCGGTGCCGGATAGTTTTTCAAAATAACTGGTAAAGAATCCTGCGGGATCCGGGTAATGCTGATAAGCTGCTAACAACCATTGTAAATTAATACGGTTACCCGTTGCGGCTAACGCTTCTCCTGGTGTTTTTGCCACCCGCAGTCCGAAGCATTCCTGGTCCTTAAGGGGAGGCTGCGTAGCGCCGGGCCTGCTTCCTGGCACAAAACTATAACTATAACCCCGGAGTTTAGGATGGCCAAATTGTTGAAAAGGATAATCTGTTCCCCTGCCAACGCTCAGCACCGTCCCTTCAAAGAAACAAAGGGATGGATACAGGTAAACCGCAGTCATATCTTTAAGATTAGGAGAAGGGGGTACGGGCAACAAGTAACGGCTCTGATGCGTGTAACGGGTGCAGGGAATTACAGTGAGGTCCGGATTGGCGGTAGTTAACCAGTTTTCTCCCATCAGCATCTTCGCATATTCTCCGATAGTCATACCATGCACCACCGGCACAGGCTGCATACCCACAAAAGAACGATGCTTTTTATGAAGAACAGGCCCATCAATGATAAAGCCTAAAGGATTGGGCCTGTCTAAAACAATGATCTTGCATTGTTGTTCAGCACAGGCTTCCATCAGGTATTCCAGGGAGGAAATATAGGTATAGAAACGTACACCTACATCCTGCAAGTCAAAAACAACAATATCAATATCCTTTAACTGTTCTGCCGTTGGTTTTTTATGAGCTCCATACAAGGAAACAACGGGCAAGCCGGTTTGCAAATCTACTCCATTCTTCACCTTGGCCCCTGCATCGGCATTACCCCGGAAACCATGTTCCGGTGAAAATATCTTAACAACATTCACTCCCAGCTTCAATAAAGTGTCCGGCAATAAAACACCGTTAATTTCAGAAGTCTGGTTCACCAGCAGGGCCACCCGCTTACCTTCCAATAAGGGGAGATAGAGCGCAACCTGGTCTGCTCCCGTTTCAATCGCAGCTACGGCTGCATTATTATCTTGATATACCACCTGCTTTCCTATCCCTTCTCTTTCAATATCTGTTAATTGTCCAGAGGTATTTATTGACATTAATAAAATAAAAATCAGGAAACCAATACTATATTTATTCATAAATCATTTATGTTATTACCCACTGCTGCTTACGTTATATTTTTTGACGAAATTAAAGTAAAAATATTAGCCTAGTCCGTCATTTTGTAATTTAGTAACTTTGTCCTCTTGTTGCATAAGGAAGTAAAACATGACCATTAACGAACTACAGGACCAAATTATTGAAGAATTTGCTTACTTTGAGGATTGGATGGAAAAGTATGAACATATCATACAATTAGGCAAGGATCTACCCATAATAGAAGATAAATATAAGAAAGAGGAAAACCTGATCAAAGGATGTCAGTCCCGGGTTTGGCTACATGCAGAACAAAAAGAAGGACATGTTTTTTTCAGTGCTGATAGTGACGCGATCATCACCAAAGGACTGGTTGGACTGATGATCAGTGTATTGTCGGATCAGCCGGCCCGGGAAATAGCGGAAGCTCAAATCTATTTTATAGATAAAATAGGGTTGCGAAGCCACTTATCCCCGACCAGGAGCAATGGTTTATTATCGATGCTTAAACAAATGAAACTATACGCCATTGCATTCGCTGGCAATACACATAATTAATCCCGAATACGCATGAACCTTTATGATCAGATTGTAGCCACATTACATACGGTAAATGACCCCGAAATTCCGGTGAGCATTTATGAACTGGGTCTGGTGTATGCCATTGATATTAAAGAAGGTAACGTTGTTACGATAACAATGACGCTGACTGCACCCGGCTGCCCTGTTGCCGGTGACATCGTATTTGAAGTACAGCAAAAAATAGCGGCTATTGAAGGCGTAAATGATGCCCATGTCCAGCTCACCTTTGATCCTCCCTGGACTCAAGAAATGATGAGCGAAGAAGCCCGTCTTGAATTAGGTTTTTTATAAATCCCCTGTAGCGGTGATACGTCAGTTAAAATTAAAGTAAAGACGTATATTTGTCGCAGGTTATATAGCAATTAACAATCCCAATATCCAGGTCAAAATCTATTTAAGAAATGAAACATGGATTATATTTAAAACATTAAACTAATGTCCTCAACCTGGTTTAGACGTAATAAAAAAGGTATATCTACCGAAACCAAAGAAAAAAAGGAAGCGCCGGACGGCTTATGGCATAAATGTCCGGAATGCAGAACCACAGTGACCCAAACGGACCTGAAAAACAACCTTTACCTCTGTCCGAATTGTAATCACCATAACCGTATCAATGCCTCCGAATACTTTGATATCATTTTTGATAACGGCGACTTTACAGAGTTATTTGACAACATCGTACCTAAAGACGACCTGCATTTTGTAGATGTAAAACCCTATATAGACAGATTAAAAAGCGCTCAAAAAACTACCGGGCTCATGGATGCCATGACTGTTGGGGTAGGAACGGTAGAAGGCAGGAAATTGATAATTGCCTGTATGAATTTCAATTTTATCGGCGGATCCATGGGATCCGTGGTAGGAGAAAAAATAGCACGGGGCATTGATTATGCGATCAAGCACAAATATGCCTTTATGATCATTTCCAAATCAGGTGGTGCACGTATGATGGAAAGTGCCTTTTCTCTCATGCAAATGGCAAAAACATCAGCCAAACTAACTCAGCTTGCTCAGGCACGCCTGCCTTATATATCTTTCATGACCGATCCTACAACAGGTGGTGTGACTGCCTCCTATGCCATGCTGGGTGACATTAACATTGCTGAGCCCAAAGCACTCATTGGTTTTGCAGGCCCGCGTATTATCAAAGAAACCATTAAGAAAGACTTGCCACCAGGATTTCAACGCAGTGAATTCCTGGTAGAAAAAGGCTTCCTGGACTTTGTCATCAACCGTAAGGACCTGAAAAGAAAATTGAGTGATGTATTGGATTGGTTCGGAAAATGATCCTATTTCCTACTAATACTACACTAAACATAAAATTATCCTCACCCCATAAATTAACATTCAATATATGTCAGACGAAAAACTCAAAGCGCTCAAGATGACGCTTGATAAAATAGATAAAGATTTTGGTAAGGGATCCGTGATGAAGCTGGGTGACAAGCAACAACATGCCATGGAAGTTGTCTCTACCGGTTCCCTCGGCCTTGATGTGGCCTTGGGTGTAGGAGGTTTTCCCCGCGGACGTATTATTGAAATATACGGACCGGAATCCTCAGGTAAAACAACAATTGCGATCCATACCATTGCGGAAGCCCAAAAAAATGGCGGCATTTGTGCTATTGTGGATGCAGAACATGCCTTTGATTCAGGTTATGCCCGCAAACTCGGAGTAGATGTTGACAATCTACTGATATCTCAACCGGATTATGGAGAGCAAGCCCTGGAAATAGCCGAGCGGTTGATCTTATCAGGAGCTTTAGATGTCGTGGTGATTGACTCTGTAGCCGCATTAGTACCTAAAAGTGAGCTGGAAGGAGAAATGGGAGATAGCAAAATGGGGCTTCAGGCCCGTTTGATGAGCCAGGCCATGCGTAAACTCACGGCAACTATTGCTCGTACGAATTGTACCTGTATCTTCATCAACCAGTTAAGGGAAAAAATAGGGGTTATGTTTGGCAATCCGGAAACCACAACAGGTGGCAATGCTCTTAAATTCTACGCCTCCGTTCGCCTGGACATCCGTCGTATCAGCCAGATTAAAGATGGAGATGCTGCGGTGGGTAACCGTACCCGGGTTAAAGTGGTCAAGAATAAAGTAGCCCCCCCCTTCCGTCAGGTTGAGTTTGATATCATCTTCGGCGAAGGCATTAGTAAAATAGGAGAGATCATT
>CAZFKK010000105.1:6060-8999 GCA_964519735.1 uncultured Taibaiella sp. | reverse complement strand
TGGCCGGGTTATTTTATAAGGTGGAGAACCCATTGGTTACCGTCCTGGCAGATATGGAGTTTGAAGGGGTAGGGATTGATGTGGATTTCCTGCAGGAATATTCAAAAGAACTGGGCAGGGAGATCCGGGAAGCAGAAGAAAGTGTATACCGGCAGGCTGGGGTTAGCTTTAACCTGGCTTCGCCCAAGCAGCTGGGAGAGATCCTGTTTGATAAAATGAAACTGGATGAAAAGGCCAAAAAAACCAAAACGGGGCAATATGCCACAGGAGAGGATGTACTGCAAAAATTAAGAACCCGGCATGAAATTGTAGATAGCATTTTAGTATTCCGGGAGTTAAGCAAATTGAAATCTACTTATGCGGATTCTTTGCCACTTATGGTGAATCCAAAAACAGGGCGTATTCATACTTCATTCAACCAGTCGGTGGTTGTTACAGGCAGGCTAAGCAGTAACAACCCTAACCTGCAGAATATCCCCATCAAGACAGAAAGGGGCCGGGAGATCCGGAAGGCTTTCGTAGCTTGTAGCCCGGACCATGTATTGTTGTCTGCTGACTATTCCCAGATAGAATTGAGGGTTGTGGCTGCTATCAGTGGCGATGAAAGTATGATACAGGCTTTCAGGGAACAAAAGGATATCCACAGGGCTACAGCGGCAAAAGTATATGGAGTGCCTGAGGACGAGGTGACTTTTGAAATGCGAAGGAATGCTAAAGCCGTTAATTTTGGTATTATATATGGCCAAAGCGCATTCGGATTGTCTGAAAGCCTGGGTATCAGCCGCACAGAGGCTAAGCAAATTATTGAAAATTACTTTAAGGAGTACAGCTCGGTGAAAAAATATATGGATGATTCCATAACTTTTGCACAAAAGCATGGCTATGTTCAGACCATGATGGGGCGTAGGATCCGGTTGGCAGATATTAATTCTTCTAATGCTACCGTACGTGGATTTGCGGAGCGTGTGGCTATTAATGCCCCTATCCAGGGTTCTGCGGCAGATATGATCAAGTTGGCTATGATTAAAGTGGATACCGCCCTGAAAGCAAATAATGCGAGATCCAAAATGATATTACAGGTGCATGATGAGCTGGTTTTTGATGTGCCTAAAGAGGAAGTTCCTATGGTGCAGCAACTGGTATTAACGCAGATGCAGGAGGCATTGACCTTGCCTCATGATGTACCGGTTATTGCAGAGTCGGGTACAGGCAGCAATTGGCTGGATGCACATTAAATAATGTAATTTTGTAAAAACGATTGTCGTGGAAAGGAAAGAGGGACAGGTGCAAAGGGAAACTGTGGTACAGCAACCGATCGGTGCAGATAGCGGGTTTTTGTTGAATTGCCGTTGGTGTATTTTTAAAAAATGCTGTAAGAAATACAAACATGGCAAGCGTTGTAAAAAATGCCCTAAGAAGTAGCACATTGAAATTTTTACCTTGGTTTTTGCGTTAAGAGTATATGAGTGATCAATTTAAAATCGGAATAGGGCTTTCCCTCAGCATTTTGTTGCTGGGTATCGCTTGTACAAAATATAAGGACCCCGAAGCTATTGACCTGGGCGATCAGTTAAAAGGTGTTTATTGCAATGATCCCAGGGCCGTAAACTATAACTGGGGATTTCCCGGCAAACCGGACAACAGTATCTGTATCTACCCGGTTGATTCCTTTTTGGGATCCTGGTTTTTTACAGACTCTATTTACCTGCCTGATTATACGCTTCAAAGCGTAGAAACCAGGACCCTCTTATTTAAAGCTACGGAAGATAGTGTATTCCGGCATTTGACGATCCAGGGATGGTGCAATAATTTTACTATTTATGTGACGGCCAATAAATATATGATGGCCTATGTAGATACGCTGGTAGAAGGATCGCCAGGGCAGTTTATCTGTACGGCTACCGACACGCTTAGCGGTTACCTGAACAAAAGCACAGGTACTGACAGTACTATGGAAATAAATTTTACTATTTCCAATGAAGCAGGAACCACCTTTCACCAGGGGACCGCGGTACGGCGGTAAGCTTTTTTAAGATAATTCATTATTTGTTCTTACTTAACAGATATACATGTTTACCGGAATTATAGAGACCCAGGGAATTGTAACCCGCCTTAACAGGGAGGAAACCAACCTGCATATTACCCTGCAAAGTGAGGTCAGTAAATACCTGAAGCCAGATCAATCTGTAGCCCATGATGGGGTATGTCTTACCGTAGTATCCTGTACAGAGGAAGCGCATACGGTTACGGCGGTCGCAGAAACTTTAGAGAAGACCACCCTGGATCAATGGACCATCGGCAGGAGGGTCAACCTGGAGCGGGCCATGAAGCTGGGCGACCGCCTGGACGGTCATATGGTTCAGGGACATGTGGACACTACAGGCTACTGTGTCCACAGGGAGGATCGCTCGGGAAGCCACCTCTTTACCTTTGAATTTCCCGGCTCCTTTGCTGCTCTTATCCTGGAGAAGGGCTCTGTTTGTATCAACGGCGTGAGCCTGACTGCTTTCCATGTTACCCGTACTTCTTTTAGGGTCACTATTATTCCTTATACATTAGCCCATACCAACTTTCAATACCTGGAAGCCGGGATGCCGGTGAACCTGGAATTTGATATTCTGGGGAAATATATATTAAGAATGCAATCCCTTGTTTCACTTATACCAAATTGACCTTAAAATAGTCCAACTTAATTTTCTTCATTTCTTAACGGTTCAATCTTTTCTTAAAGGTATTCTTGCCGGTTTACTATATGATCACACTTCCTATCCCTGCTTACTCTTTTAAACTGAAACAAGAAGGGACACAACAGTTTATTTTTGATGCGATCCGCAAAAAATATGTGGTATTAACACCGGAGGAATGGGTGCGGCAGCATATGGTTACTTATCTTACCGAGGCTATGCAATACCCCAAAGGGCTGTTTTCTATTGAAAAGA
>CAZFKK010000105.1:0-6050 GCA_964519735.1 uncultured Taibaiella sp. | reverse complement strand
TTGAAAAGACGATCGTTATCAATAAACTGAGAAAGCGTTATGATATTGTTGTCTATGATGCTGACCATAAGCCCTGGATGCTGATCGAATGTAAGGAACCCGGAATCCGGGTTACTGAAAAGACGTTACAGCAATTGATGCGTTACCACCAGTTCCTGCAATGTCCTTACTGGATGTTAACCAATGGCCGGGAGCACTATTGTGCGGCAGTGAACAAGGATGGCGTGCAATGGTTATCCGCCTTGCCCTTTCATAATGATCGAATACTCGGCACTATTTAAAATGCCTTTTGCCCGTTGAACCGTCTTGTCCTCCAGGTTGATCTGCATATAATATCCATTGTTATGGAAAAGCATTTTTGCCAGCAATGCTTTGGTTCGGGAACGGAGGTAGCTCACTGATTCAGGATTTTGCCACACTTTCTTTGCCACTTCAGGGTATTCCTGCTCATACCGTTTCCGGAGCATATCCATGAGTAAGGAAGTGGCTTTAAAATCAGCGCTGAATTGCTGGAATGTTTTGAACTGGCTCAAAGACACACTATGCTGTGCATAATAATCATATACATTATTATTCAAAATAGAAGAATTCAATAAGGTGTACAATTCCTTTGAATATAAAATAGTTTCGTAAGGTATGACAATATCCGGGAAAATGCCTCCCCCTCCGAAAACCGTACGGTGCTTTTCCCCGGTATAATACCGGGTGGTATCTTTGGGGCTGGAGGTATCGGCCCGGGTTAAAGACCCATTGGTCAGTCTGTCCAGATAATCATGATTGTACACCTCTTTGCCCTTATGGTAAGGCCTTTGGATACTACGGCCAACGGGGGTATAGTAACGGGACACGGTAAGGCGCAAGGCAGAGCCATCTTCCAGCTCGAACTGTTCCTGCACCAGGCCCTTGCCAAAGGTTCTTCTTCCGATAACGACACCCCTGTCCCAGTCCTGTATGGCCCCGGCAATAATTTCGCTGGCGGATGCGGAGCCTTCATCTACAAGTACGGCAATTCTTCCTTGTTCGAACTTTCCTTTTTTAGTTGCTTTAAATTCTTCTTTTTCTGCAGTCCTGCCTTGAGTGTACACCAGTAATTTATCGCCTCCGATAATTTCATCGGTGATAGCAATAGCTGCATCCAGGTAGCCTCCCGGATTCTGACGGAGGTCGAGCACAAGCTGCTGTAGTCCTTGCTGAAGCAAGGTATCCAATGCCTGCATAAATTCCCGGTAGGTGGTTGCGCTGAACCTGTTGATACGGATATACCCGGTCTCTTTGTCCAGCATGTACCTGGCGTCCACGCTATATAAGGGCACCAGCCCTCTTTTTACCTTTACCTCTTTAACCTGGTGCCCGGAAGGGGGTATCAGGCCCAAACGTACGCTTGTGCCTTCCAATCCTCTCAGCAGTTTGATGATGCCCTCATTGGTAATTCCTACACCCGCTACCAGGCTGTCATTAAGCAGGATTAATTTATCACCTGTTTTTATACCTGCGTCGTCAGAGGGACCATTAGGAATGACCGCGGTAAACATGATGGTATCATGCAGAATATAAAACTCTACGCCTATGCCTTTAAAGTTGCCTTCAAGTCCCTCGGTCACAGCCGCCATTTCTCTTGCCGGGATATAGATGGTATGGGGGTCGAGATGCTTTAAGATACCGCTGACAGCATCTTCATAAAGTGAATCGGCACTGACCGTATCCACATATTTAGCTTGGATGATATCAATAATCTCCTCCAGCCTGTCATTACGTTCAATGATAGCAGTAATAGGCCTTTTATACCCCAGGTATTTATTTAATTGAAAGCCAATTATTATTCCAAGGACAAGGAGAAAAGAAAAGATAAGGGGCGTCCAGATATTGAAGCGCTTCGGTGCATCAGCAGGCATAATACAGAAAAGTAGGAGGCAAAATTAGGGATTATTTAATGGAATCATGAATATGATTATGCTAAAACAATGCCATTCCTGTAGCAATGGCATTGTGCATTTTTTTATCCGTATTAAGACCTACAAGGCATTCATAAAAGCAGTGATGCTTTCCTTCATATGATCTATTTGTTCCTGCTCCAATCCATGATGACAGGCAATCAGCATTCCGCCCCGCATCACTTTGTCGGCTTCCGGGTAACCTTGTGGCATAGCTTTATGGGCTATATGCTTAAAGCCCGGTTGGCGCAGGATATTCCCGGTAAATACCGTCCTGGTTTGAATATTTCTTTGTTCCAGGAATATTTGAAGGTCCCTGCGCTGAAAAGGAGCGCCTTCCCGGAGTGTTGTTGCAAACGCCAGCCAGCCGGTACGGGAGTTGGGTAATTGTTGCGGCAGGATGAAAAATTCTTCATACTGTTCAAAGAAAGTACGTAACTGGGTATAATTCGCAGTACGGCTATCGATATTCTGTGCCAGTTTATTAACCTGTACCAGGCCGAAAGCCGCACCGAGTTCTGAAGGCTCTATATTATAGCCGGGTTCCTCAAATACGAATTTAGCATCATAAGGTATGCCGTCCACTTCGACATTAAAACGATTCTCTATCTTTTCAGATTCTACAAAAAGCGAAGAACTGCGTCCCCAGCTGCGCAATAAACGTCCTCTGTCGTAAAAAGCCTCGGAATTGACACAAAGCATGCCTCCGTTGCCGGCACAATTCACAATATGAGATCCATAAAAGCTGGTCGTGCTCATATCGGTGTATCTTCCGGAAGAAGCACCCTCTATTTCCGCGCCTAAGGTATCGGCTGAATCTTCCAGCAGGAACAGGTTATGCCTGTCGGCAATTTCACGAAGTATTTTCCAGTCAGGGAGGTTGCCGATCAGGTTAGGGATAATCATGGCCCTGGTTTTAGGTGTGATCATGGCCTCTACCTGATGTACATCTATATTATAGGTGCCTTCGGATACATCTACGAATGCCGGCACCCATTTACGTTTTACCTGCGGGGCTACTGTTGTGGAGAAAGTTAATGCCGGGGTAATGATTTCCGTTCCTTCTTCATAATTCAGCAGGTCAGCGGCCAAATAAAGGGCGGATGAGCCTGAGTTTACCCCGATACCGTACTTCTTCGCATAAAGCCCGGCAATGGTATCTTCAAGCGCACGCACATTTTTCCCCATCTGGGTGGAGGTTTGCAGTACTTCGACTACCGCATCTATTTCTTCCTGGCCATGAACGGTTCTCCCGTAAGGTACCTGGGGATATTGTTGGGTGTTGGTTTCCATTGATTCTATAGAAATTTGCATACGAAGGTAGGAAAGTTAAGATTACTCCCGGGTATCCCCACCTACTATTTTTGAATTCTGGGCGATGGACATCAGTTCTTTCATAGTCCGCTGCATGCTGTCATTACTGCCATCCAGGAATATGGTATTGCCCTTACCGTTTTCAGCGAAGTGCTTGATCGCATCTGTCCACATGGAGAAGAGGATAAAAGAGGCATCCAGGTTAGCCTGTTCCATTTCCTTAGCGGCAGCAGCCATACCATGCGCTACTTCTTCCCGGAATAATGCGACGCCTTGCCCCCTTAGCTGGGCCGCCTGGCGTTCCGCTTCGGCCTGTATCTTGATGGCATTGCCATCTGCTTCTGCAGCTTTCGTCTTGGTAATGAGCAGGGCCTGACCTTCATTTTCCGCGGCAGCTTTCAGGTTATTGGAAGCTACTACCTGGGCCATAGAGCGCATGATGACTTCATCAAAAGTAATATCATTGATTTGGAGATCGATAAGATGATAGCCCCATTCTTCCAGAATTTTATCCAGTTGCTCTTTGACATGCATGATGATTTCTCCCCGAAGGCTGAGTATCTCTGCCTGCTTCTTTGTGGCGACAAAGGAACGTACCGATCCTTCTACAGATCGCACCAGGGCTTGCATCAGGCTGCGTTCATCTATAAATTTAAAGGCTACATTTTTAATGCTTTCCTCAGCCTGGTTGAATACGGCATAAAGTAACATGGCCGAGAAATTAACGTTAGCCTGGTCCTGGGTAATGGCCTGGAATTTCAATTCTATGGAGCGGTTCTGGATAGAGATCCTTTTGAATATCCGTTCGATCAGGGGGATACGGACGTTAAGTCCCGGCCGCAGGATCCGGCGGAACTTACCAAAGATAGTGGTGACGGCAACAGTACCCTGCGGAACCGTGATGAAACTTAATACGATCAGGGCCAACAGAATGGCGGCAATAATATAGGCTACAGGCATAATGAAATGTTTTTAGAAACAGATTGCCTTCATTCAGAAGGAAGGCTGTAAGATACATAAATTCACGCCGTTTTTACTTATTGCGTCAAATAACCACAGTATTTAGCGCCAACTCTCATAGGTTCCCGCAGATTTCCTCAGATCTGCATCACTGACCAGTGAAAAATCGCCGGAATCAATATTATTTTTTTCCCGCTTTACTTAAGATCTTTCGATCAATATAGAACGTTCCGAACGGTATAAGGCAGGCAAGTAATACTTTCCATGTTGTTTCTTTAAACTTCCATTTTTGTTCAACCCCAACACTTAAAGTATTTAAAACAAATAGAATGAATAGTGTCCCATGAATAGGTCCCATTAATTTTGTTAGTGAGGGATCGTCAGCCCTATATTTCAAGGGCACTGCAATGAATATAAGGATAAGAAGTGAAATTCCTTCTATGTATCCGATCAGGCGTAAACGTCCGGTTTGTGTTTGTAATAATGATCTCATATTCTATCTGAAATAAGGTCTGTTAGCAAATGGTGAAAATGGCCAGGGGATGGCGATGAAAATGATAATTACAGCTACTGAATATCCTATAAGCATTGTCCTGAATTTTTCTTCATCAGTTGGTTTTCTTTTTGTCAATGCGGAACTAATGGTGATAATCACAATAGCCATTAGCATGATTAAGCTATGTATCATTCCGAAGAACAAAAGGTCAAAGCTTTCCTTTGCAGTACTGAAGTTTTTCAGGAAATATCTGGTAACAGGACTTTGAAAATATAAAGTCATCCCAACCATTAGCTGGATATGAGCTATTGTTGCTGTCCAATGCCTTATGGCATTATCTGTTTTAGAAAATTTTGTTTTCTGAAAATATCCGCGAATCGCTTTAGAGATTGCAAAGATCAGAGAAGCCAGTACAAGCCATCGTAAAGAGGAATGTAAGAAAGTAAGCGACTGATACATAACCAGGCAATAGCTTTTTTATATCTTTTGAATAAGTTGAATATTGTTGGCACGCCCGGGAAGAACCAAATGGCTAAAACCGAGGTCATAAACAGTATGACGCAAAGGTAAGAACAAAAGATACTAATTGGTATGTTTTTGAATAAAAAATTATTGAAGCGACTTTAAGTAGTTTTTAAGTTGCTGCAAATAAACAAGATAGATAGATTTGCTATGATTAAGTTTGCCTATATTTCTGATACCCCAATAGCCGGACATCAGGAAAACAGCTACTTGTTCTGCTTTAGCATCTGACCGGATTTTCCCTTCTTTTATCCCATTACTGACACAACCAATAATGGCATTTTTCCAATTTTCGGACAGATCGTTTAAAGCCCTAGTGAAATCTATATTCCAGGGGGCCATCTCCAGAGTAAAATTTGCAGCCGGACAACCATATTCTACTTTCAGAAATTCGTTATTCATCAGGAGTTTATACATCATATCATATATGACTTGTACCGGGTCACCATCTGAGCGAAGAGGTTGGATAAATGTGGCTTCGAAGGCAGGTTTCAGTAATTCATTGATGATAGCTACGCCCATCTCATCCTTATTTTTAAAATGATAATAGAAAGCTCCTTTTGTAACATTCGTAGTCGCCAGAATTTCATCTATACTGGTGGTCCGATAGCCTTTTTCATAGATCAATTCAAAGGCCTTTTGGAGGATATTTAAGCGGGTTGCTTCAGCCTTTTTCATAAATAGGTGCTACCGGTATTTTTTGACGAAAAGAAATAGATTATCTATAATTTCTGAAATTGACGGTTATTGTCATTTCCTGAGTTTTTTATAAAGGGCCAGGATATTCCCGGTAAAATAATCCCAACTGTATTTTTTTTTCTCTTCCC
>CAZFKK010000104.1:3436-9029 GCA_964519735.1 uncultured Taibaiella sp. | reverse complement strand
GCTGGCCTTAGGATAGCGGTATCAAGCCCATGATCAAAATCAGTCGCGCCTGCAAAAGTTCCGATGACATATACGCTACCGGAACTATTGGCCACCAGGGAATAGCCAATATCGGTACCGCTGCTGCCGATACCTTTTGCCCAGAGGTAATTACCGTTGGTGTCGTATTTTGCTAAAAAAGCATCAATTCCGCCTACTGAGGTTAAGGTTGCAGTTCCGGAACCCGGGTCAAAATCTCCTGACATGGTAAAACGGCCCGTCACGTACACACTTCCTAATCCATCTAATCCTATTCCCACTCCCTGATCAGCTCCTGCGCCGCCCATCTTTATAGCCCAAAGGTACGTGCCATTAGGCCCATACTTAGCAACAAAAACGTCCTGCCCCCCTACCGCAGTAAGAATAGCGCTACCTGCTCCGGGATCAAAATCCACAGACCCGTTGAAATAGCCCGTTAGGTAAATATTGCCTGCGGCATCTACGGTGACCGCCTGGCCGACATCGGCTCCGATTCCGCCTGTGCTTTTAGCCCATACATAATTGGCATCCTGCGTCCATGCTTGTTGTAGGCTGCACAATACTAATAAAAGTGCAACCAGTGACCGAATGCTACCTGGCGAAGAAGGAGTTATACAAAAGTGCTTTGTTGTTATCGTTAAGTCGTCGTTTTTTTTCATAATGTCTGAAAGATCTGTTGTGTTTTAAAAATTCGTTTTTAAGAAGCTGGAGCCCGGAAATCACTGGGCTGTGATTCAGGGTAAAAAGAAACCTTTTTTAAGGTAAGTTTAAGACAAAATTGGTTCATTAAACATGTTTCTCAAACAGTACAACTACCCGATTTTCTAAATAGTATTCAGTAGAACTACTGATTAGATATGTTGAAGGAACGCGTTGTATAGAATTGCCTTTTGGCTTTATTTATAGTGGGGTTGGGCTGGTTTCAATAATAAATTTTGATTTCGAATTCTATTTTCCCGTAGTATCTCCGAGGGAAATTGCACAGGGCACCCCCGCTTTACAGACCTACTCTACCACAATGCTTCCTGGGTTACAGTAGTTATACGGATGAGGGGCCATTTACAGCGCCTTTATTCGCTGTTATCCGAAAGCATATGACAATGGAGCTTGCCAATAAGATAAGTGATATTATTGCGACACATTGTTGTGTAAAAGAGGAATAGGACGCAACCGCATAAGATCTCGTAAATCCTCCTGTGATTGAAAATATACCTTCAACGCAATCCGGTAAGAATGGTTGCGGCCAATGCGATGCAAGCCCTGGTCCCGATAAAGGCAAGTTGATCATGGATGCTACCGTAGCACCACACAACATAACCTATCCAGCCGACTTAAAGCTTTTTGATTCGGCACGCAGAAAAAGTGAACAACTCTTTATCATAAAGAGCTGTATTAAAAGGGCAAATACGGTAGCTATCGAAACCTTGACACAAAGTTTTTTTGAATGCCAGCAAGAAAAAGCAAAGAGCCAAAAGGAAATCTAAATGAAAATCCCTATTATCATGCCGGATTGATGCAGTCCTTCGGCAAAACTTACTATGAATTGGGCGTGTATGACCAGGCAAAAACGTATTTGTGCATAGCTTTGGAAACTGCTTTGATTTTGAAAACGGAGCATCTGCTGGCAGAAACACATCTGTCACCCTCCAATCTCTATGCTGCAACTGGAAATTATCAGCAGGCTTACAAACATTGCTTAACATACGAAGAGGTCGAATATCAGCTCCGACAGAAGGAAAAACTGGAACGCAGCTAACTTATTGGAGGTTAAATACCGGACGCTTCAGAAGGATAAAGAGATTGCAGAGAAAAAATGGTTGGTGAGCCGGCAGGTGGCGGCGCTCAACTACCAGCAATATTCCTTGAAGAAAAAGAATGTCTGGATATTCGGTATTTTGACCAGCTTCCTGTTCATCGTAGCCTTACTCATCAACCGCCTCATCAACTATAAATATCAACAAAAACTACAGGAACAAAAGCTGTTGGTGCTTGAAAAGGAAAAATGTATTGAGTTGCTTAAAGCGACCATAGAAGGGGAGGAAACAGAGCGAAGCCGGCTGGCCGACGGGTTACACGATGGGATAGGCAGTATTATATCCGCAGCAAAAATGAACTTCAGCACCCTTGCTATCAGGAAGATGTTAAGTCATGGGGTACATGGCTATTTATTAAAAAATACCGATCGAGACTCCCTGGTGCAGGCTATAAAAAGTGTGTATAAAGGTGTGCAATATTTAGAGGATTCGATAAAGCACCAGATCCTGAATGATTCTTCCGCTGCAGGCAGGACAAGAGATGCGGTGCCCCAACTGACTAAAAGAGAAACGGAGGTGCTTGCTTTGATTGCTCAGCAGTATTCCAGCCCGGAAATAGCCGAGCGATTGTTTTTAAGTCTGCGTACGGTAGAAAACCATCGCTATAATTTATTCCAGAGGCTGGATGTGAAAAATGTAGCCGGATTAATAGCTAAATCATTTCAACTCCGCCTGCTGGAAGAATAATAAAAAAAACCTAATAAATTATTGACCAAACAATTGGATAAATAAAGAAATCCCCTTACCTTTGCACACCTTAGAAACAAGGTACCGTGGCCGAGAGGTTAGGCAGAGCTCTGCAAAAGCTCGTACAGCGGTTCGAATCCGCTCGGTACCTCCCAAAAAATGCATTCCCGCCAGACTCTTGCGGGAATTTTTTTTGAATATAAGCTGAGGTACCTAAGAGGAAGCCGGGGTTCCCGGGGAACCGGAGCTCCCTGAAAAAGGAAGGTTTTGTTAAATATGAAGGCGCAGGACCCTCGAAAAGCATTCTTTCCCTGGTTTTTTTATTTACTTTTATCGTTTAACGCTATAGTAATCACCTATATTTATCATTCTGTACCCTGATCCTTTGTAACCAGACCCGCTATGGCCCAACCCAATACTAACCGTTCCCGATCCGTCTATCTCAAAAACCGCCCGGTTACCTTCGAGTATGCTATTGAAGATAAATTGACCGCAGGCATCGTATTGACCGGTTCTGAAATTAAATCCGTAAGATTGGGAAGAGTAAGCTTTAATGATAGTTACTGCTTCTTTCATAAAGGCGAACTATGGTTGAAAAGCCTTCATATAGCGGAATACGTGAATGCCGGCTATGCAGGGCATGATCCTGTCCGGGAGCGGAAACTGCTGCTGACCAAAAAGGAACTGAAGAAGTGGGAACAAAAGATTAAAGAAAAAGGGTTGACCATTGTGCCGCTTTCCGTATATATTAATGAGAAAGGCCTGGCTAAGCTCGATATAGGATTGGGAAGGGGCAAAAAGCTTTATGATAAAAGAGATTCCATTAAACAGCGGGAAGCCGACAGGTCCCTGAAAACCAAAGACTGGTAAAGTCCGGCATACACTGTTAAAAATAACGGTTAATTATTAAAGTTTTGCAAAGCAGAAACTTAATTGACCACTTACCCTTTAATTTTGGCACACCATTTGTTATTACTAACTCAAATATGTATTTTTATGAAATCAATGAAATCAATTGTAGCAGCAGGCATTTTTACATTGGGCGTTTTTGGCTTGACCATATACTCTTCGTGTTCGAAAAATGAGACGCCGGATCCTTGTGCTAATGTGACCTGCCAGAACGGAGGTACTTGTGTGAATGGCTCCTGTAAATGCCCGGAAGGCTATGAAGGTGCGGACTGCAGTGTTAAAGCTGCGTTGAAATTCATTGGCTCTTATAATGCGGCAGATGATTGTAATCCTCCTTTCCGTACCGGTGACTCGCTGAACTATATCATATCCATCACCCCGAATACAGATGCGGCTAAAATAGACATTATCAACCTGGCCAATAATAATAACCTGAAGGCTACGGCAACCATACATGGGGATTCTATCAGCATTCCTGCACAACAATTAAGTGACAACAGAACGTATACCGCTACGGGAAAGAAAAATGCAGATGGAACGATAAGTTTCAAATTTCAAATTACCAAGCCTAATGACGCAGAAAACTACCAGGAGCTGTGTACTACGGTATTGACCAGGATTTAATTGATTTCCATTCCTTTAATTCAAATAACATTTTCTATTTACCAAAATCAAAATCAAAATTAACAATTATGAGAAAAGCACGTTTAATTTTATCCGCTTCCATGTTGACTTTAGCTGCATTTTCAGCCATTACCTTTTCTTCCTGTAACAAAGATGAAGAATGTGCTGTAGGTTATGAAGGTAAAGATTGTAAAGACCTGACCCGGGATAAATTCATTGGCGATTGGGGCGGTTCCGACAAATGTAACCTGGGCACCTACAACGTGGATCTTGAAATAAAAGCCTCTTCATCAGATATTAATGCGCTGATAGTGAATATCGGGGGATTTGGTACACAGGTGGTGGCTACAGGAACAGTTACCGGTACCAACACCCTTAAGATTACTAATGAAGACCTGGGTGGTGGCAGGTCATTAAGTGGTGAAATGGTATTTAACGGCAACAACATGACGTTTACTTATGATGTTGATGCAACCATTGATCCCGATGATTGTATCGGTACTTATACAAGAAAATAAGCAAGCTGATCATCTTATATTATGATTAAAATAATTAAGATCAGACACGAAAACCGGCTATCCTTCAGTAAAGAAAGATAGCCGGTTTTTATTAGAAGAACCAGCCGTCAAGCCTTAGTCCGGTGTTAAAAAAACTACCTCTTGCCGGGACAAGCCCAAAGCAAGAGGTAGCATCATGTAAATTATATCCTTGAATAAGAAAGCGCCTGGATTAACGGGCACCTGGCCTGTCTGTAGAAGATTTTTGTTCCGTTTCTCTTTTACCTTCACTATTCGTTGTATTTTTAGCACCGGGCCTGTAGGTAGAGCTACCTTTATCTGCTGGTTTTTCTTCCTTAACGGGTTCACTGGGCTTTGCAACGGGAGCCGGTTGTGTTTTTTTAGCCGGAGCTTTAGCCGGAGCACTTGTAGTGGCTTTCTTAGTGGCCGCAACGATAGAATCAATGACCCTTAAGGAATCAGCTGTACGGATAGCCTGGGCATTCATGATAGAATCATTGGCCGCTTTGGCGGCATTCAGCACAGAGTCTTCTCTGACCTTAACAATTGAGTCCAACTGTTCCTGGGTGTAAGAACCTTCGGTATCTCCTCCGGTACATGCTGCAAAGGCGATAGATGTTGCAGCAGCTAAAACTAAAAGGCGTTGTTTCATAATTTGTTGTGTTTTATTTTTTTTAAATTGATATCGCAAAAGTAATGCCAATTATTAATTATAAGCCACAAAGAATTTAAAACTTTATCTAAAATTTATTAAAACCGGGCAGGAAGAGGAAGGGTTTTAAGTAAATTGGCGGCCCCGTAGTTGTTCCGGCTCCTTTCCTTGGCTTTTTGGCCTTACCTTTGCCCCAAAAAATCACAGTGACCCACGTTCCCCTTAGCCCTAAAAATCGTATAGTGGCTTATTGGCTCCTTACAGGAGTAGCCATGATCATCATCCAGATTCTTTTAGGAGGCGTAACCCGTCTTACGGGTTCCGGGCTTTCCATTACCGAATGGAAACCCATAATGGGTACCTTACCCCCG
>CAZFKK010000104.1:2282-3426 GCA_964519735.1 uncultured Taibaiella sp. | reverse complement strand
GGAAGCTTTTGATAAGTACCAGGGTATCGCCCAGTATAAATACCTGAATAACCATTTTTCTATCGGTGATTTTAAGTTCATCTTTTTCTGGGAATGGTTCCATCGTCTTTGGGCCAGGGCTTTAGGCCTGGTATTTGCCATCCCGTTCATTTATTTTTTGATCAGGAAGTACTTCAACCGGCAAATGGTATTGCCCCTCGTCATCCTGTTCATCCTGGGGGGCATACAGGGGCTTATCGGCTGGATCATGGTAGAAAGCGGGTTGAATGATACGAATCTTTATGTAAACCATATCCGGTTATCCATCCATTTTATGGCGGCATTGCTCCTGTTGTGTTTTACGCTTTGGTTTGCCCTGCAACTATTGATCCCCTCCCGGGAAATTGTGGTGCACCGGCCTGCACGTAATTTTCTTTTAATGACCCTGGTCCTGCTGGGCATACAATTGGTGTACGGAGCTTTTATGGCCGGTCTGAAGGCGGCAATGGCAGCGCATACCTGGCCTACTATTAACGGGGATTGGATACCGGGCGGCCTGCTGCACAACCACTGGATCAATCACCCGATCAATGTGCATTTCGTGCACCGGGGCCTGGCCTACCTGCTGCTGGTTATATTGATCATTTCCTTTGTGAAGATCAAAAAGATAGCCAGGGAACGACAGGCTGTTTTGCTGGCTAAAACCAATAAATATCCATTAATATTAGTGGCGTTCCAGGTATTGTTAGGTATTTGCACCGTGATCAGCGCACCGGAGATCGTGCCCGGTCATTTCGGCCTGTTTGAAACCCTGGCGGAAATACACCAGTTAGTAGCCATGTGCCTGCTCATGGCCTTAACAGTGCAGCTTTACCTGGTCCGGAAAAAATCTGCTGCACCTCCTTTTTCAACACCTTTCCCATAGCATTCCTGGGTAATGCTTCCACCAGCATCCAGGTACGGGGCATTTTATAGGAGGCTACTTTATCGAGGAACCACTGCTGTACTTCTTCCAGGGATACCGGCCCTGCAAGGGCTGCTGCGATACGTTCTCCCCAGACTTCATCAGGAAGGGCTACAACAGCACACTCTTTGACCAGCGGGTGTTCCAGTAATTTATTTTCCAGTTCCAGGGCCGATATTTTATAGCCTCCTGATTTAATGA
>CAZFKK010000104.1:0-2272 GCA_964519735.1 uncultured Taibaiella sp. | reverse complement strand
CCGAAGCATCCCGCGCTGCGATGTCCCCGGTTTTAAACCAACCCCGGTCAAAAGCCAGGGCCGTTTCCTCGGGCTTTTGCCAGTAACGTTGAAATACCGTATCTCCCCTGACATAAATTTCCCCGGGCGTATCTGTATCATGGATGACCACCCCTTGTTCATCGACCAGCCTGACTTGCACGAAAGGCAGCGGCTGGCCTACATAACCCGGTATTCTTTCGCCATGCAAAGGATTGGAGAGGATCATACCGGTTTCCGTCATCCCATACCTTTCCAGTAAGATATGCCCGCTTAGGGCCTGCCATTTCCGGAGCAGGGGCACAGGTAACGCGGCGGAACCACTGACCATAAGCCGCATCCGGCGCATGCCTTCTTTCCAGGCGGCCTGGGCCTCAGGCAGCAGGCTTTCATAATGCAGCAGCAGCTTGTGGTAAATAGTAGGCACGGCCATAAATAAAGTAAGGGTACCGGAGCTCATAAGCCCGGCAACTGCAGCCGGGTCAAACCTGCTTTCCATCGTGCATAAAGCACCATTATATAAAGCACAACAAGTGATATTGATGACACCATGTACATGATGCATCGGCAGCACATTGAGGATATGATCTGTAGCCTGCCATGCCCATGCTATGGACAGGGAACGAACCTGCGTCTCCAGTTGCAGGTGGGTCATGACGACACCCTTGGGCATGCCGGTAGTGCCGCTGGTATAGATCATCAGGCAGTCCTTTTGCGGAAGAACTTCCGGAAGGACAGGGGCAGGGCCCGTTGCAGGTAAGGTTTCCGGGCTAAACAGCCGGCAGGAAGCGGGTATGATTTTTTGGAGCGCCGTTACAGCGCCCGGAGCACACAGGAACAGGCTGGCACCGGTATCCGAAAGCAGGTAGCGGAGCTCTTCTTCACTTTGTGAAACGTGCACAGGAACGGCAATACCGCCGGATAACCAGATCGCCCATAGAGCGACCACATAGGAATAGCCGGAAGGGAAAAGGAAGAGCACAGGCCCGGGGGCAGCGCCCTGCTGTTGCCGGATGCCCGCCGCCAGTGTAAGGGCGTCTTCATAAAGCTGTTGATAAGTATAAATACCTTCAGCATCCCGGATAGCCGGACGTTGGCGATACGTTTTATAAGGTTCGATGACAGGAATCATAAGAAGAAAAATGGTTGGTTTATTTATGAAAAGTACAACTTGTTGTTCAATTGTTGCCCCAATCTTAGTCTATTGTTAAAGATCGGGCGTCATATACGTTTTGATCTAAACTTAACCTGTGATTAACAGCCCCTAATGTACAAGCAGATCTATCTTTGTGTCAACAAAAAATAAAATTCTTCCCAATTATGAAAAAAGTTCTTCTTGCCCTGTCGATTATAGCATGTACCGGCGTTGCGGGCTTTGCTCAAGGTAAAGGTAAAAAATTACAACCAGCTCAAAAAGCGGCTACAGAAGCCCCGGTTGCTACGGCAACACCTACGGCTGCTGCACCTACGACTACAATCAAATTTGCTTCCGATACCCATGATTTCGGGACACTTCAGGAAGGAGATCCGGCAGAAGCAGAATTCGTATTTACCAATACGGGTAAAGAGCCTTTGATGATTCAGAAAGTGCAGCCTTCATGCGGTTGTACTACACCTTTTTACTCTAAAGATCCTGTAGCTCCTGGTAAAACCGGAACGATCAAGGCTTCTTATGGTACCAAAGGCCGTCCGGGTTCTTTTAATAAAAGTATTTCAGTAACTTCTTCTGCAGGTTCTTCTGTAATATGGATCAAAGGTAATGTAGAAAAAGCACCGGAAAGTTCTGTACCTCAAAATACATCTATGATCAAGACCAATTAATCTTTGGTTTTTTTGATCCATCTGCCCAACACTTTAACGTAGAATAAACCTTAGGGCTTTATTCCGGTCTATAGTGTTGGGTTTTTTTAATTCTTAAATACATATCCTTATGAAAAAAATAATAACCTCCCTGTTGTTAACCGCTATGGCTACTATGGCGGCTTATGCCCAGGATGGTCCTAAGTTCCAGTTTAAAGATAAAAATGATACTTATGATTTTGGAACGGTAAAAGAAGGGGAAGATGTCGTGCATGTATATGAATTCAAAAATGTGGGCGATCAACCCTTACAGATACTGAGGGTAGAAGCCAGTTGCGGCTGTACCACACCGGATTGGACCAAAACACCGGTAATGCCCGGGAAAACCGGCAATGTCAAAATTACGTTTAAATCACAGGGCAGGGTAGGTCCTGTAAACAGGGATGTGACCATT
>CAZFKK010000103.1:3327-9033 GCA_964519735.1 uncultured Taibaiella sp. | reverse complement strand
TCTATTAATGACCGGATAGCCGATGTAGATACTGTCGATCAGCAAGCTTATTCAGTATCTGATGGATGGAATATCAATACCAACCTGAATTATACGGAACCGCTGAGCCATAAAAGTTCGCTTCAGGCCCAGTATGGTATCCGTTACCAGCAGAGCGCATCAGATAAAAGAACGTATAACCCCGATCGTCAGACCGGAGACTATACTGTGCCGGATACTTTATTGAGCAATGTTTTCAATACAGAGTATATGACGCATAAGGCCGGCCTGACTTATCGTTTTTCTGATACCTCTTTTAATTTTAATGTCGGGTTAGATGTACAACAAGCGGATTTAGTGAGCGAGCGTGTTTTGCCTTATGCCGGCACCTTACAACGGTCTTTTCAAAACCTGCTGCCCTCAGCCCGGTTTCAATACAATTTTGATAAAAAGAAAAACCTGATGTTGTTTTACCGGACTTCTACTGATGCCCCTTCCGTAACACAGTTGCAGGATGTCATCAATAATGCCAACTCCCTGCAACTGTCTTCCGGTAATCCCGATCTGATACAATCTTACCAGCACCGGGTTAATATCAGGTATAATGCTACCAATATCGATAAGGGCAGTACCTTTTTTGCTATGCTTTCCGGGTCTATGACCCAGGATTATATAGCGAACAGCACCCTTATTGCCGAAGACACCATGACCCTGGATGGCGGTATCCTGCTGGGTAAAGGAGGGCAGTATTCCCGCCCCGTCAATATGGATGGTTATAGAAATTTAAGAAGCTTTGTTACCTATGGCATGCCTTTGAACCTGTTGAAGTCCAATCTTAATATAAATGCCGGAGCGGGCCTTACCCGTACACCGGGTTTGATCAACCAGCAGGAAAATTTCGCCAACAATACGAATGTCAGCCTGGGTCTCGTGTTAAGCAGCAATATCAGTGAGCAGCTTGACTTCACCCTTTCTTCCAATTCAAACCTGAATTTTGTAAAGAATACCCTCAATACCAATTCAGACAATCAATATTTCAACCAGAGTTCCCGCTTGTCCCTGAATTACATTTTCTGGAAAGGGATCGTGTTCAATACGGAGTTGAATCACCAGCTTTATACCGGGCTTTCTGCCGGTTTTGATCAGAATTATCTTTTATGGAATATGAGTGTCGCTAAGAAGTTGTTCCGGCAGCAACAGGCAGAGATCCGCCTTTCGGTATTTGATCTCCTGGCTCAGAATACCAGTGTGAACCGTACGATTACAGAGGCGTATTCGCAGGATGTGATCAGCAATGTCCTGCAGCAATACTTTATGCTGACCTTTACCTACAACCTGCGCTTTTTCAAAAACGGAGCGTCTATGAAAGATGCCAACCGGCCTTCGGAAGGCGGTGGTCCCGGTGGTCCCGGCGGCCCTCCTCATGGGATGCCTTTTGGCCCCGGGGGCATGCATTAGCCTTCGTACCCATTTTAAGCGGCTGTCCGGGATCTTCCGGGCAGCCGCTTTTGATTAGAGGATTACAGGCTATCGTATGTTCACAGGCTTGTTGACGCAGTACAGGTAGTGCATCTTTCAGGGTTACGATCCTAACTTAAAAGAAATGGGCAGGGTAAAGTAAACACTGACCTCCTTTCCGTTCAGACGGCCCGGCTTCCATTTGGGCATACTATGTACTACTCGCAACGCTTCCTGGTCACAGCCGCCTCCAATCCCCCTGATCAATTGGATATTGGTTATATCCCCTTTAGCGTCCACCACAAATTGAAGAAGCACTTTCCCTTCAATATTATTTTCCCTGGCTTGTATCGGATACCGGATATGCTTACGTAAGAATGCCATAAGTGCGGCAGTACCGCCGGGAAACTCAGGCATATGGTCAGCAAATGTCAGCGGTGCCGGGTTGCCCGGAGGCAATCCTTCATTACTTCCACCCGGCATCCCGGATCCGGTACCGGTTCCTCCTGTACCATTACCTGGTTGCGCATCGGCCGGCCCCGTTCCTCCTGGTTCTCCTTCATGATTCGCCGGCCCGGATTCTTTGTCTTTGAGTGCCTCCTGGGTAGGCGGCTGGTCGTCAGGTTTGATCTCCTTTGCTGCTACCACTACAGGAGGCAGGTTTCTGACCGATGGGGCCTTAGGGCGGCTTGACCCGGAGGTTTCCGGAGGCTTCGGCTTATGAATGGGTATGGGGGTCATGGTCACCGGAATGTCCTCTTTGGCCGGAGTCGCAGGGGGAGGGACAGGGATGGTGCTCCACCGGCTGGCCAGGTAAGGAATACCGATGGCTAACAGCAGCAGCAAGAAGGTAAGCCCGAGGGCGATCCCCATTCTTTGTTTGTAGTTTTTACGTAAATCGTAGCTCCCATACTGTTTGTTGCGATGGGCGAAAAGTAAATCCAGGTAGTCGGTTTGAAGAATCTGATTCGCTTCCATAAACTGTCATTTATGATACAGAAGCAGGATCGCTGTTTTTCCATAAATACTTTTCCCTGGTGTACCTGTTGGCACTTCCCTGTCCCCGCCTTCAGGTTGGCTGGTGGCGGATGTGGCTGCGGGAGGAATGCCGGGGTAAATAACGTAATCTCCATCCGGGAACGGACTTAAGCAGGCGCAATACCCCAGGCTATTGCAGCAGTGTGATTAATAATAGGCGGCTTGCTCCAGGTAGTACCTCAGGTAGTCTTCTACGCCTTTTTCGAGGCTGAAAAACCGTTTGTGGTATCCTGCGGCTTTTAGTTTTTTCATGTCCGCCTCCGTAAAATATTGGTATTTGTCCCGGATATCCGTGGGGGTATCTATATGCTCAATTTTGCCTGGTAGCTGCAGGGTATCGAATATTGTTCTGGCGAGGTCATTGAACGTCCTGGCCTTTCCTGTGCCCAGGTTATAAATGCCGCTTTCCGGCTGGTGCTCCATCATCCAGGTCAGGATCCCGATCACGTCTTTCACGTAAATAAAATCCCGCAGTTGCTCCCCATCTTTATAATCGGGGTGGTGAGAACGGAATAAGCGGATGTTGCCGTTGGCTTTTATCTGCTGGTAAGCATGAAACACTACAGAAGCCATACGCCCTTTGTGGTATTCATTAGGCCCGTAAACATTGAAAAATTTCATGCCGGCCCAGAAAGGGGGTGCCTTTTTTTGTTCCAAAGCCCAGATGTCAAACTCGTTCTTTGAAACACCATATGGGTTCAGGGGACTTAACTGGGGTATTTTCCCCGGATCATCCGCGTACCCATATTCGCCATTACCGTAAGTTGCGGCAGAAGAGGCATAAACCATCGGAATTTTATTGCTGCTGCAATATTCCCACAGGTCTTTGGAGTATTCCAGGTTGAGCTTCCTGAATATTTCATAATCAGGTTCCGTCGTGTCTGTCCGGGCGCCTAAATGAAAGACATATTTTATCAGGCCGGGATGTTGTGCCGCCCATTCCAGGAATTGTTCCCGGTGGATCTTATGCTGGTATTTTTTACCCGATAGATTATATACTTTATGCTTATTGGAGAAATCATCGACCAATATGAGGTGATGGTAACCCAGTTTGTTTAAATGAGCTGTCAATGCACTGCCAATAAATCCGGCGGCACCGGTAATGGCTATAACCTCCTCTTTTCCCATAAGCAATTGAATAACCTAGTGTTTGGGTGGTTGCGCTTCTTCCGAAGCAGGTGCCGTATCGCCATGATGAGGCGTTGCAGGCGTGTGTGCTCCATGGCCGTTATCCTGGCCATGAGCCTGATGGTGTTCTGTTCCGTGGCCTTCATCATGGCTCATCACCCTGACGAAGTTGACGGCACCTATGATTAATCCTATTAATATCATAGTGGCCCAGAATGCGGCGGAACTTGATTCATTTGGTCTTTCTACGTGTACCGGATGAGACATAGTCTAAAATCTTTAACAGATAAGGACTGCAAAAGTAATTTTTTTTAATCAAATAAGCGCCGGTAGGGAAAACATTTCCCCTGACCGGTTCCGGGTTGCTTATCTCAGCTGCTTCAAGAGGAGATAAATGGCCAGTATCCCGAAAATGATATTCGGTATCCACACCGCAAATAAGGGATTCAGGCCCGCATTGGTAGAAAAGGTCTGGACAAACTGGAAGAGTAGCATATATAACGCGCTGCCCACGATGCCGATAGCCAGGTGCAGGCCACTTCCGCCCCTTACCTTCCGGGAGGCGATACAGACCCCGATCAGGGTCAGTATAAACCCTGCGAAGGGTTGGGCGGAGCGTTTATACCTTTCTATAAGAAAGACATTCACGCTTTCTCTTCCCCTTTGTTTTTCCCGTTCGATAAACCGGATCAGTTCCGGGGTCGTCATGGTTTCCCTCAGATTACCATCCAGGTCCAGGTCAGCAGGCGTAAAGGGTATTTTCTTCTTCAATTCTTTTTGCTGGGTCAGGCTTTCTTTAATGCCGTCATTCGTCCGGACCGTTACCCCTGTAAGGGTCCATTCCTTCTTAAGGCTGTCATAACTGGCCCGGTCAGCCGTTGTTTTTTCTTTGAGCAGGGTGCCGTCCACCCGCTCCATAGCAAAACGCCTGCCGAAATTCTCCCTGTAATTATAATTCTCTATATAAACATATAAATCAGGGCTTAACCTTAAATGTACATTGTTGTCGCTGGACACTTTTTTGTCCCAGATATACTTTTGGTGAAATATATTAATGTTTTTATTGGCCACAGGTACGATCCAGTGGTTGGCCAGCAGGGAAATACAACCCAATAGGATACTGCCGATCACATAAGGCCTTAAAAACCGCTGAAAGGATACTCCTGCAGCCAGGGTTGCGATCACTTCCGTTTTATAAGCCATTTTCGAGGTAAAGAAAATGGTAGAAATGAAAATAAAGAGGGGGAACAGCAGCGCCGTAATATGAGGCACGAAATTGAGAAAATAAAAGGCGACCTCCCCGTTAGGCGCTTTATTCCTTACAAAATAATCCACTTTCTGAGAATAGTCGATCACACAGGCAATGACGGCCAGGATCAGGATGGCAAAGAAGAAAGTCGAGAGGAACTTCTTCAGCACAAAAAGGTCGATTATCTTCAGGATTTTTTTCAGTGTATATGAGGATTGTCCGGTTTTATGTCAAAGCAGGTAGTCTTTTCCCTGCGCTATTTCCCCGTTGCCTATTCCAGGGGGAACGATCAAAGCCTGTTTTTAACTATTTCCAACTGACTTTTCTGCCAGTGTGCAAAATCTCCCGCTATTATATGCTGTCGGGCTTCTTTCACCAGGTGCAAATAAAAGGAAAGATCTTGTAAGCTGGCCGTTTGCAGCTAAGGAGATACTGGGGCTGCAAACAGGTGACGCAGGTAGGCTTTGCTGTACTTGTTCACCGTATGGTCGCCCAGCCCGGCGTCTATTGCCTTAAAATCATCGGCCCAGCGTTTATTTTTAATATTGACCACACCTTCCGTAGTAAACAACATACCGTTTCTGCCATTACGCGTGGGCATCACACAGTCGAACATATCCACACCCAGGCCAATGCACTCCAATATATTCCAGGGGGTGCCCACGCCCATCAGGTAACGTGGTTTTTGCCTGGGAAGCAGGTCGCATACCAGGGCACACATTTCATACATATCCATTTCCGGCTCTCCTACCGACAGTCCTCCGATCGCATTGCCGTCGGCCTCCATTCCCGAAGCAAATTCGGCAGAAATTTTGCGCAGGTCTTTATAAGTACTGCCCTGTACTATGGGAAAC
>CAZFKK010000103.1:0-3317 GCA_964519735.1 uncultured Taibaiella sp. | reverse complement strand
CCATATAGCGGTTCTGTTTCGCCAAAACGGTCAAAACAACGGGCCAGCCAGCGATGGGTAAGTTCCATGGACGTTTTCGCATATTCGTAGGTACAAGGGTACGGCGTGCATTCATCAAAAGCCATGACAATATCGGCGCCGATACTCCGCTGGATGTCCATCACCTTTTCCGGGGTAAACAAGTGCCGGGAGCCATCTATATGGGATTGAAAGAGGGCGCCTTCTTCTTTGAGTTTCCGGTTCCCGGCTAAAGAAAAGACCTGGTAGCCCCCGCTATCGGTCAGGATAGGGCCCTCCCAGCTATTGAAGCGGTGTAAGCCACCGGCTTTTTCGAGGACATCCAGTCCCGGCCTGAGGTATAAATGATAGGTATTGCCCAGGATGATCTGAGCTTTTATATCCTCCTTTAGTTGCTCCTGTAATACCGCCTTGACACTGCCTGCGGTGCCTACCGGCATGAAGATGGGGGTCTCTATACTGCCGTGATCTGTATGTAGCAGGCCGGCACGGGCGCCTGTGGTTGCATCGGTGGCAATCAGTTCAAATTCCATTCGGCTGCAAAATTAAGTAAATTAAGCTCATGATCGGCTGGCTTACAGGCAGCGCCTCTTTCTGTGTACCAATAAAAACTTATCTTCGCAGCAATATTTTTATCTTTAATCTCTATACAGGTTACACACGGTAAGTTTAATGAAAGATCAACTCCAAAAAATAAAGTTAAGAGACTGGACGGAACCGCAGGCACACTCAAGTTGGCAGATTTTTAAAATAATGGCTGAATTTGTGGAAGGATTTGAAAAACTAGCCAGGATCGGACCCTGTATTTCCATTTTTGGATCAGCGAGAACGAAACCCGGACATCAATATTATGACCTTACGGTCGATATTGCCCGGGGATTATCGGCAGAGGGCTTCGGGATCATCAGCGGTGGGGGACCGGGTATTATGGAGGCTGCTAATAAAGGGGCTAATATGGCAGGTGGTCCTTCCGTGGGGCTAAATATCGACCTGCCTTTTGAGCAGCATTATAATCCCTTTATAGATAATGATAAACGGTTGGATTTTGATTACTTCTTTGTACGAAAAGTCATGTTTACCAAATATGCGCAAGGGTTTGTGATGATGCCCGGAGGCTGGGGAACGATGGATGAGTTTTTTGAAGTCGCTACCTTGATCCAGACCCGTAAATTTATCCAGACGCCTTTGGTCTGCGTGGGGTCGGAATATTGGGGCGGATTATTCGACTGGATGAAAACGGTGATGCACGATAAGGAACAGAACCTCAGCCCCGGCGATCTTGATATGATCAAGATCTATGACACTGCGGAAGAGGTAGTGACTTATATCCTGGAGTTTTATACGCACAATAAGTTAAAACCTAATTTCTAATATGCAACATATCATCACCCCGGATCCTATCAACTTCTATGCGGAGCAGTTCACGACTCCGGAGCCTGCTGTGCTGGAATCGCTTAACCGGGAGACGAATGCCCACATCAGGGGGGCTCATATGATCTCAGGGCATCTGCAGGGCATGGTCCTGAAAATGTTAAGCCAGATTATCCGGCCCGGCCTGGTGCTGGAATTGGGTACTTACACCGGTTATTCCGCCATATCTTTAGCGGAAGGCCTTCAGCCCGGCGGCCTGCTCCATACCATTGATGTGGACGCTTCCCTTCAGGAAATGAGAGATCAATACTGGCAGGAGTCGGGCCGGAAGGATCAGATACGGCAGCATATCGGCGAAGCAGTCGCAGTTATTCCTACGATTGAAGGGTTTTTTGACCTGGTCTTTATTGATGCGGACAAGAAGAACTACGGATTATATTTTGACCTGTTGGTGGATAGGATGGCCCCCGGTGGCATCATGCTGGCAGATAACGTTTTATTTCACGGAGAGGTTATATTACCCTCAGACCAGCAAAGCGATACGGCAAGAGTTATTCATGAATTTAATAAAAAAATAGCGCAAGATCCAAGGGTAGAGCAGGTAATCCTGCCTATCCGGGATGGATTGATGCTTATCCGGAAAGTAAGCGCTTCCCGGCCTTAAATCCCTATTCCATATTAACTACATTTTCTGAAAGATATGTTTAAGAAATATTTTTTCCCCGTTGCCTGTTTCCTTTTCTCCTTTTCTGCGTTGGCCCAGGGTTCTTATGATGAGCAGGTGGCTGCCTATATTAAGCAGTTTAAGGATATGGCCATTGCCGAGCAGAAGCGTACGGGTATCCCCGCATCTGTGAAACTGGCTCAGGGTATCTTTGAAACCGGGGCAGGCAGCAGCGAACTGAGCCGTAATGCCAATAATCATTTCGGCATCAAGTGCAAGAGCAACTGGAGCGGATCGACTTATACCTATACCGATGATGCCCGGGATGAATGTTTCCGGAAGTACGGGGATGCACAGCAATCTTATAAAGATCATTCGGATTTTCTGAAAACCAACAAGCGCTATAGTTCGCTTTTTGACCTGTCGCTGACCGATTACGCGGCCTGGGCCCATGGCCTGAAGCGTTGCGGCTATGCCACGAATCCACAGTATGCCCGCAAATTGATCAAGACGATAGAGGATTACCGTTTGCAGGAATATACCTATGCGGCTATGGAAAGTGATACCGAAGCCCCCGTGCTGGCCAGCCGTACTCAACCGGTACAATCTGCATCCGTGGCATTGCCCGGGGAGTATATTCCCGAGGAGGAAGAGGAAATAGCTGAAGTGGAAATAGAACGTGTACCTGCGGTGGCTCCCCAGGAAAAGTCAAACGACAGCGGGGTGACCGATTTCTACAGGCCTGCTTCCAGGAACGGCAAAAAAGGATTCTATGCGCGTAAGGGAGATATCTTATTGGAATATGCGATAAAAAATAAGATCCGTTATGCAAAATTACTGGAACTCAATGACCTGCCTGATGCTCCGTTGGAAGCGGATATGTTTGTTTACCTGGAACGTAAGGGTAAGACCGCAAAGAAAAATACACATGTCGTGAAGGATGGGGAAACGCTTTTACAAATCAGCCAGCATGAAGGGATACAACTGGCCCATTTAAGAGCATTGAATCACCTGGAAAAAGACGAAGAGCCGCAGACGGGTAGTGTGCTGCAGTTGCAATTGCAGTCGGAAGGGAAACCGGGTACTTATGCATCTGCCCAGGCACCCCGGGCAACGTCTGCGGTTCCGCCGGCTATCCGGAAAGCAAATAATGAAGGCGATTTTGTAGCCACAACGCAACAAAAGGGTAGGGATATCCCTGAGCCACCCGCTGTGTCCGCAAAGACTGCTGTTGCTCCCGCCCGCGACCAACAGCCAGCGCGAC
>CAZFKK010000102.1:0-9202 GCA_964519735.1 uncultured Taibaiella sp. | reverse complement strand
TTCTGCTGCTGTTATATTCTTATTTTGCTTTATCAATGAGAATACATTGTCATTTACAGTGTCATTTTTCGCTTTTACAGTGTCATCTTGTGTTTTTACAATGTCATTTGCAGGGTAGCTGTAATGAATATGTATTTCTCTGTTTTTTAACGAACGATTTTCTTTAAGAACTAAATTGGAAAGAAAGCGAATAAGATACTTCCTCGTTTTGTGAATATCATTGGATAAATCTTCGTAATTAGCGCGTACAAGCGCATTGAGCTGTCCCAGCATACGCCATTGAGTACGCGGGAGCTGCTCTTATTCCTTTAATACGAATATTTGTTATGGAATTTATAGAAGCAGCAATCGATACTTTGTCTGCTTGTTACTGTATTTTAAAATTAATAATATTATTTATTTCCGGACATCTTTCCAGTATTTTATAGGTTAAGCCTTTAAACTCCTCATAACTTTTTTGAACTGCATACACGTGGGCTCCAATAGCACCGTCGGCCGGCTTTAGCAAAAAAATCGGCTTATGAGCTTCCATAGACATTGGGGCTAAGCTTCTGTAATGTTTTAAAAGAGCCACACAATTTGCATCTGTTTCGACATCAGCTATTTGTTCGCCATTTATTCCGAAAACATATTCATTAAATACATTGGGAATTCTATTTGCCCATTTTAAATAAGATTTTACAGGTCGACTTTCCTTTGCTGTATATTGCATTACAATGTAACCAACAGGATGAGTTTCATTTTCAGGAATTTGAACTGTCAGATTTTGTGGTTTGTATAGTCTTCTTTGTTGCCACTCTTCTTTCCATTGTTTTAAAGTCGTACCTAAGTTTTTAATACCTTGTAATGAAAACAAGTCAGAGGCCACCGGCATAATAATATAATCAGAACTTATCGTTACAGCTCTGTTGATTGCTCCAAGATTGGGCCCAACGTCAATTAATACAACTTCGGCTCTAAATCGCTGGGCAGCTTCATCAATAATAGTTTTGAAAATACTCGTAATGCGAAAAGAGTATATATCACGCCCTAAGCATTTTAACCAGGCATCGCTCAGCCTATCCTCAAAGGTGGATAATGCAAGATTACCAAGAATTACCCCGAGGTTGTCGTTAATATGCTCAATATGTACTGGTATAGCAGGGTCGCCATTGACAATAGGTGTTATGGCATCTAATACAGTATTGATGCTGTTATTTTCATAAATTTCTTCTAGTCGCTCATCTGTCAGGAACATAGAAGTGAGATTTGATTGCGGATCTAAATCTATGGCTATCGTTTTAATACCTAATTCAGATAACATCCAGGCAACGTGATAAACAGTCGTTGTTTTTCCAACTCCTCCTTTATTATTAAAAAATGTTATTGTTCTCATTTCCATTGCTTATTTATAGGGATAGTAACCTTAAATTTGGTAGTTAAATTCAAATCAAATTCAGGTTCCCCATTGCCATTTTTTATTAATTCATCTTTTGCTCGTTTTACACCATAATTAAAACGATTCACGTAACCTAATACTTTCATCGCTTCTGCAATAACAACATTTCTATAGTCACTTGCATTAGGGAAATTTTGTGGTGTAGCTTCACCAAACAAACCTCCCGGATTAATTATTTCAATACGATTAGAAAACTCATAAATATAAATCGGAGCATTGGACTCATAATTTCTATGCATTACTGCATTCATAATTAACTCACGAAGGGCCCAATACGGATAATTTCGGACTGTAATCTCTTGAAATGATTCTTCTTTTACAGGTCTATCTTTTACAACATTCACTTTTATAAATTCATCCAGCGATTGAAGCTCTGTAATTAATGCTCCAGAAAACTTCTTTTCATAATCCACATCAGTTGTCATTTCCTCACCTACGAATTTTACATATTGAGTGTATGAACCAGGAATATAATACTCAGGATTCAGTCCAAACATCAATATTCCTGCATTGCTAGGACATTTCTCTTTTACATCGTAAAACCTTAAAGATGCAAGTTGTTCTTCAATGGTCCTTCCATTTTCTGCTAAGGTATCTTTATCTATTGCAAATGGTAAATAATTCAACTTAAACAAGTCAATACTTAGGTCACTCACATTAGAACCTAACGTAGGTACTAAATCATATGTTCTTGCATAAGAAACTCTTCGTTCTGTCAAAATACGCTCTTCTTCTAATGAAGCTTTGTCTCTTCTCGGACCAATTCTAATCCAACATCTTCCATCATAACGAACCGGTGGATAAGTTGATGGTTTAACCTCTATCACAATTACGTCACCATCATCAAAATTAAAAACCTGACTGACAACAATAGAAGGTTGAGGCAAAATCTTACCATTTGTTTTCATCCCTCCAATTTTTTGTAAATCTCCATCCACCCACTTTTTACCAGAGAGAGAACCATCATCATTTACACCTAGCAGTAAATAACCTGGATGTTTATGGTTTGGAAAATCGTTACTGAAAGCACAAATTGCTTGCCCTAACTTATCATCAGCAGTGGAACGAGTTCTTTCAATCCAGTCACTTTCCATATCGGATATTAATCCTAAAGCTTGCTTTTCTGTCATTTAATATATTTTAACCCTATGCTGTATAGATGATTATATTTTATTTCGTTTAGTCTCTACTAATAAATCTTTAACGTCTATATTGAGAATTTCAGCTATTCTATACAAATCTTCCAAGCTTGGTTGTCTTCTATTCTGAGCATAAGAATTTATCATATTGTAACTTTTGCCTAATTGATCTGCCAACCACTTCTGCTTTATACCTTTATGTTCTAAAACTTCTTTTATCCGGTTCATTCTTGAACTATTTAATATAAAGTACGAAAGTAATGATTTTTCAAACGATATCTCATGTAGTGAGTATTAAAATAATTATCTTATTTGTACTTGAATGATTGCTTTAGGAGAAATTTTTACTTTATCTCCACCTTATCCATCTTTCCCCTGCCATAAAATACCGGAAAATACATGAGTTCTGCCTTGGCCGGGTTGATAGTATACTGCCCGGTAAATTTGGGCAACAAATTAATGGTATAGGTATATTCGCCTTTAGGCAGCTTTTCGCAGAATATACTCACTTTGTTTTTGTAATATTCCCTATGTACTTCCCGGCCATCATAACCTCTGTTCTTGCTCTGGTAAGAACAGCCTGCAGGAATGGGGACTTCTATCATAACAAATTCAGCTTCCTTAGCAACTTTTACTTTTACTTTGAGTTGTACGGCTTCTCCTGCTTTCAGGTCGGTCATTTCTTTTCCATTTTGTTCAAAGCTCGAAGTCAGTATAAAGTCCTTACCTAAATCATGATCTGTCGTGTCCCAATGACGCTGGTACCAGGTAAAATATACCGGAGCCGCTCCGGATTTATGCACCGTGATGCTTTCTTTGCCGGAGGTCTTGTATTCAAATGGAAATTGGGTGACCTTTTGAGCAATGCCCCCGTTAAATTCCAAAACAGGCTTCAGGGCTGCGGTATCGCTAAAGTCGATAGCGGATGCAAGGGCCTCGATAATCTGAGCACTTTCATAAATGTTGCGCCAGCCGCTGACCTTTCTTTGCTGCAACAGCCAGTTGATTATTTTGTGTTTGTTGATGGCATGATTACTATCTGCCTGTATGATCTGGAATGCAGTAAGTGTATGGAGTACTTCGTTTTCATAAATATACTGCGTGGTATCTTTCCAGAAAATATTACCAAAAATGTCCTCCTGTTTAAATGTAGTTAAGACTTCGGTGCTGTAGGGTAATTTCAATTGCTGGCGCAGGTGGATCAGTTCCAGCCTCTGGCCAAGCGTTTGTTTTTTCCGCTGTTCCAGCCGGCGTATATATTTTTCATAGTCCACCTTCATGCCCGCGGTGTACAATAGCTTAAGCGATTGGAGGTCATTCATGCTGGCGTCACTTTCCCATCTATATACCAGGGGTTGTACTATTTTCTCAAAGTTGAGCTGACCCACGTTATAGTTCATTTCACTGGCCAATTGCAGGGCTTTTACCACATGCTGCGATATCCAGATTACAAGGTCTCCATCAGCCCACCAACCCCAGAGTTGGTTGTCTTTTTGCCTTTGTAGCAGGAGGTTTACCATCTTTTGTACCTCTGCTTGATGCTTTTCTTCTAAAGGTTTTTTAAGTAGATCGTAAATGCGCTGCTGGTTAAGCGAAGCTATTATTTTGGAAGCCAGTTGTTCATTGCAAAGATGCTGATAACCTTTTACTTTTTCTATTTCATCCAGCACAATGTCGATTAGCGATGCCGTAGCATTGATGTACAGCGGAGCATCATTGCCTGCCGATGGAATGTGGATAGTCGTGTCTTTACTGTCTAAGGTTACAAAAGCTCCTTGAGCAACAGATACGCCCCGGGGGAAGATGTCAATAGTCTTTTCCTCTCCATCAAAATAGCCATCTGCTTTGGTCAGCAGGTATTTTATTTTTACAGAGTCTTGTCGCGGAGCTATTACCCTCAGCGTTTCATTGTGGTATTTCACCAGATCTTTTTTTGTTTCGGTGTGTAAGGTGTCGTTGAGGTAATAGGTATTGGTCACAGCAATCGTATCGCTGATGTAGTTGACCGACTTGCCTATAAAGTGTGCCGTATCTCCCTCCACCAGGAACTGCGTAGCCTGTAGCGCTGCAGATACGGGTTTGAAAGATTTGATATTGCCCGAGGCCTGTCCTGTGCGCATTTGATTGTCGGTGGCATAAACAAAAGTATTCCAGGAAGTAAGGTCATCCGGGAATTTTACCTTAAAGGTAACCTTGCCCTTTTTATCAGTGACCAGGTTGGGCTGCCAGAAAGCATCGTCTTTAAAGCGAGTACGCAGGCTGCTCACCATGATATCTTCGGGTAGGAGGGGCGCTGCTTCCTCCAATGCTTTTTGGATATGATCCGGGAGGGTGGCTCCTTGCCGGGTTGTAATCAGGACAACACCATTCAGGCCCCGGGAGCCGTAAAGTGAGGTGGAGCTGGCATCGTTGAGCAGGGTTATTTCCCCTATCAATGAGGGGTCAAGCGATGCTAAATCGCCGGCATAAGGGGCGCCGTCTATTACAATTAATGGCGCTCCGGCAGCACCCAGGCTATTTTGCCCGCGAATCATGATGTCCATGCCGGCCCCCGGCTGGCCGCCCGTTAGGGTTACACCTGGCGCTGCACCCTCCAGTGCTCTGGCAAGATCGGATACCGGTCTGCGTGCAATATCGCTTGCGGTAACAGTGGATACTGAGCCGGTAAAGGACCTCTTGTCCACTTTCTGTCCATATATAGCTACTTCAGCTAAAGATTCGGGACTTCCCTGTAAGACATACACATGATGGTATAGTATCTCGAACTCTTCTGGCACATATCCAAGCGCGTTAATATCCAATTTGGCACCTTGCCGTATGCTTTGCGGAACATCAATCGAAAAGTTGCCGTCTATATCCGTAATAGTCCCTATTTGTGTGCCTCTTATTTTTACCGAAGCCCCAATTACGGATTCGCCGTTCAGATCCAATAGTTGCCCGGTGATGGTTTCTTTCGGGCCGATATAAGTTACTTTAACATATTCTCCCATGATCAAGGTGGGTACACTCACCTGTTGTGACCGGGAAAAAAGCTGGTTCATAAAACTGTCCAGTTTATTGATTTTGGCAGCGCTCAACGTGTCGGCTTGTTTTATCCTCATAAAGTTGATGCCATCCGCCTTCACTTCTATATGGGGCACTCTTCTGTAAATGCCATTTTCTTCCATAATCAGTAGCTCGTAATTGCCCGCTTGCAAACCGCCGAACTGCCTGGTATACCCTGTAGCAATGTTGATGAAATTGAAGTTTCCAGGTTGCATTAATACCAGGTTCAGGGGCATCATGTCGTTGCCGATAGTGTCTTTTGCCAATTGCTCCAATTCTATCTGCAATACTGCATTCCCATTTTGTGGGCTGCTGTAGATATAGTTACGCCTGGCCGCCTTAGGCTTTTGCTTATACTGGTCTGATAATTGTTGCGCTGTAGTTACTCTGTCACTTAATGATGGCACCGGACTCACCACGCTTGCCGGGATCAGGGTTACTGAAGGCGCTATGTTTACCATCTTTACCCGTTGTGCATTAAATGTATAGGTGAATCTTGTTTCCAACTCAATGTCTATAGCAAATTGTCCGGGGATGGTGTACTCCCAATAGCCCTGTGTTACAGGACCGAGTGTCTGGTTGATGACGCTGTAATTTCGATAATCATAATGGTTAAGGTAATTCCTGCTGCTATAATCATCGGCATTCAGGGGAAATACCCCTTTTTTCGATGGGTGGCTTAAATACCTGAAGTCTGTATTGATGTTGTTGGGATCCAGCTTAATGATGTAATTGCTATAAGTATTTATCTCTTGCTGGGTAAGGGTATCCGGCATCTTCTTTACATGTGCCTGGTACATTTCTTTACGTATATCTACACTGAAAATAGTTTTGTGGTAGGGCCTCGGCCTGAAGGAATCAATAGTAACTAAACTATTCGGTGTTCTTATTTTTATTTGTTGATAACCCGCAGTATCTGCTTCAAAACTATAAGGGGTTCTATAGCCTGTAAAACCGAAATATACCGGTACTTCATTGACCAATACATAATGTACTCCTTGCAACCTACCCCGATCTGTTACAAAGGGGGCAAATTGCGTGATACTATCCTCCATGGGTGTTTCAATCTTTTCCATTACTTGTGTAGGGAAGATAAAGCGATAGTTCAGCATGGTATCGATAGACAGGTGCCTGCTCCAGTAAGGATAGTTAAGGCGGATCGTCTTGTTCTGGGTGAAATTTGAATTTTCAGTAAAGCTGTTGATCACCTGTTTTTTATTTTGCCTGCTGCTCAGGTTGGGTAGGGTGACGGTGGCAACATCAGGGAACTTTGCAGTATAGGCATAGGTCAATATACTCATATCCTTTACCGGCCTGTTTTGATAATCGGTTGCTGTAATGCTTATTTCTGCCTCTTTGCCGGGATAGATTACCGTAGGTTGTTCCACTTGAAGATGGACTACTTTGTCCTGTAGAGGTATCTGGTAGATATCACTCTTTGTTTTTCCTGCCCATATGTATTGAATGGCGACATAATAAAGGTCTCTCTTATTACTTGGAATAGCGATTTGAAGCGTTTTGCCATAACCTCTTTGCAGCTCTTTGTTTCGTTGGTAAACCTGGTAGGTGAAGTCTAGTTTCCTGGGGTTGTTGATATTTATGTAGATGCTATCGCTATTTCTATTGGCGTCACATCTCAGGAGAGCATCTGTATGATCCATGCTGATATTCCGGTTCAGCTTTGACGTTGTTACCTGGTATTGGTGTACATGGGGGGGTATAGCAATTGTGTAGGGTAAGGTTACCTCTTGTTCCGACAAATAATAGCCGTATCGGTCCAGGGCCTTCAAGGTAGCTCGTTGAGATATTATGGAATCATTCTGGCGGGCGCTTAGGGTTAAAGAGTCGCCTGTTAACCCTTCTTTGATCTCCAATTTTTCCTGCAGGTAATTGATCGTAAAGGAAGCTTCCTTTCTCTCATTTTCAGCATTGTGCATTATGGCTTTGATATGGTAGGTATAATCGGCCCGGGCAAAAAAACTATCCGGAATAGCCTCAGTCTTACTGCCGTCTTCGATAACAAATTCATGTCGCCAAAGCTGGTAAGGCACAAATAAGGTGTCGGGATGGATATGGGCAATACTTTGGGCCGTTAGGATGATTTCTGCCTTCGTATCCCGCATGGGTAAACCATTTTCATCCCTGGCGGTAAACTTTATCTCAAAAGGCTTGTTTTTGAGGTGCTCCTTATCTACCTCACCGATAGTGAAAGCGGATTTCTGCAATTCGTAATGCTCCAGTAGGAAATAGCAGGATGCATACCTTACGGAATCCTCATCTATTAGTTCTACATTGTAGCGTTGGTCGAGCCTCAGCTTCATGCTATCGTGCAACTGAAAAGTATAATAGTAGCCTGAACCATTTTTGGGGATACAGTTGCCTAAATAAAAGGTTTCATTTGAGGCCCTCAGCCGGGCGGTCAACGGCTTTCTGATCCATCGTTTTGTTCTTTTGTTCATCAGCAAGGCCTTTACTGAAACGGTATCGCCGGGTTTGTATTTAGGCTTGCTGAAAAAGGTATAGGTTTCTACACTATAATGCGCTCTGTCATTGCCCCTCCTGCGTTCATACCTTCGTTCTTGCCTTTCATCCATCCAATCGGTTATGTCATATGTCAGAGTCCGGATACTTCCTATAGCATATCCCTTTAGCATACTTTGATAGCCATCTTGCTGCAGGCCTGTCAGGAAGTAAATCACGTTTACAACGCGATAATAGGGCTTGAAAATGCTCCTGCGTCCTTTTAAATATTTAGAAGAGCGGGAGTAGCTGGATTTGTTTATCTTGAAATAATATTGTTCCAAGCCATCTTTTACTTCCAGTAAGCCCTTGTAATTGGTGAGCGGTAGTCTGTATGCTTTTGTTTTGAGATCGAAGGGAACAAGATGGCCATCCAGCCTTACTTGAAAGGAATTAAGGTTTACGCCACTTCGTTTGTCTTTTAATTGTACTAAAAAGTCCGTACTGTTATCCAGGATATAGAGTAGAAAAGGACTTACGGGTATATAATTATAGAGAAGACCTGGCCCTGAAGCACTTACTTTTAAATAATGACCATACGGCAGCCGCAAAAGTTCTTCATCACTTTTCACCTCTTTCACAAACGATGAAAAAAAAGAAGTGTCTTTGAATGAAATGGCGCTGTCCACCAGGTACCTGGCTTGTCGGGCATTAATTTTATAAAGCAAAGTTTCCTTACTGGTGGGCGTTCTTCCCAGTGCTTCTATAGGATCCTGGGCCTGTAGGGTAAAGGTGAAAAGAACGATAAAGAGCAGGGTTATAAGAGGAATAGGAATATTTTTCATTTTCATATGCGTTATTGCTAAGCGTATTAATTTTAAAGATGGAAAAGAGTTTAAAGTGGTTGTCCATCTTTTAAGGTCCTTTTTGCATAGCAATATAACACGATTAAACAGAAATAAAAAAATGCCGGACCGGGGCAAGGTCAGAGGATAGCGGTTGGGGGCATTCCAAATTGGGTTGTCCTCCCAATTTCTTTTTCTGGGAATCCAAAGTATATGCTACTTAATTTTCCGGTTTACTGTACTTAAACTCATATTCAATCGTTCTTTAATTTCTG
>CAZFKK010000101.1:0-9242 GCA_964519735.1 uncultured Taibaiella sp. | reverse complement strand
TTTCCAGGGTAAAGCAGTTAAGATCGCTCATTTTGTCTTTAGCAATCTCTTCTACGTTTTCCCAGGTCACTTTACCAACTTTGATTCGATTAGGCTCTTTAGAACCTTTTTTGACTTTGGAAAATTCCATCAATTGAACAGCCGCAGGGGGTGTTTTGATGATAAATTCAAAAGATTTATCCGTATAAACAGTAATCAATACAGGCAATACTTTACCTGGTTTGTCCTGAGTACGTGCGTTGAATTGTTTGCAGAATTCCATGATGTTTACACCTTTGGAACCCAACGCTGGACCGATTGGCGGAGCTGGATTAGCCTGGCCGCCTTTACATTGGAGCTTTACATAGCCCGAAATTTCTTTAGCCATTCTTTAGTTTTTTGGTATTAACGAGTGTTTTAAAATCTCTCCCAAACCGATAATAGGATAAGAGCTCTAAATTTAAGTGTGCAAAGGTAAACATTTTTTTTATACAAAAAATAAATTTTTGTAGTCCACCGTCCAATATTTCCAGCAACAGGCGACCGGCTATCCTGCAACACCAAAAAAAGGTTGCAGGAACTGATCCCGCAACCTTTTTGCAATGTAAGAAGGAGTAATTAATCTTTACTCTCTGACTTCTCTTTCTTATCCTTACCCTTGGAAATAGTAAACACTATTTTTTCCTGGATACTATCATAATCGGCAATAGCCTTGTCTCCCTCCTTAATATGTTTGTTCAGAATTTCTTCTGCCAGGGGGTCTTCCAGGTATTTCTGGATCGCTCTATGCAAAGGACGGGCACCAAATTGCTGATCATATCCTTTTTCTGCGATGAACTTGCGCGCCGCATCCGTCAATTCCAGGCTAAAACCGAGGTTACTCATTCTTTTCAGCACATCTTTCATGATAATATCAATAATAGAATTGATATGTGTTTCGTCCAGTTGGTTGAAGATAATGACATCATCGATCCGGTTAAGGAATTCAGGACTAAAAGTACGCTTTAAGGCTTTTTCAATCACAGCCCTGTTGTTTTCCTCAGAGGTAGCCACTTTCGCAGCCGTTGCAAAACCAACGCCATCCCCAAAATCCTTCAACTGGCGTGCGCCAATATTAGACGTCATAATGATAATGGAATTCTTAAAGTCCACCTTACGTCCCAGCCCGTCCGTTAACTGGCCGTCATCCAGCACCTGCAATAAAATATTAAAGATATCCGGATGTGCCTTTTCAATTTCATCCAGCAGCACCACAGAATAAGGTTTACGCCTTACGCGTTCGGTGAGCTGTCCCCCTTCTTCATAACCTACATATCCCGGAGGTGCACCAATCAAACGGCTCAGGGAGAATTTTTCCATATACTCACTCATATCCACCCTGATCAGCGCTTCTTCGCTATCGAACAGGTACCGGGCAAGTGTACGGGCCAATTCCGTTTTTCCCACACCCGTTGGTCCCAAAAAGATAAAGGAACCTATGGGTTTTTTAGGATCTTTCAGTCCTACCCTATTGCGTTGTATGGCTTTTACTACCTTTTGTATGGCTTCATTCTGGCCGATTACCTGTTCTTTAAGGTCATCTCCCATACGCCGTAATTTCTCACTTTCGGCTTCTACCATCCGCATGACGGGTATTCCCGTCATCATACTCACCACCTCAGCTATATCTTCGTCATGAATAGGATAACGTTTGTGTTTTACTTCTTCCTCCCACTCGCCTTTTGCCTTCTCTAACTCCTCTCCCAGGCGCTTTTCTTTATCTCTGAGGGAAGCAGCTTCCTCAAAACGCTGACTTTTTACCACTTTATTCTTTTCCAGCTTAATATCCTCGATTTTCTTTTCCAGTTCCAGGATATTCTTAGGCACATTGATATTTTTCAGGTGGACCCTTGCCCCTACTTCGTCCATTACATCAATCGCCTTATCAGGAAGCAGGCGGTCTGTCATATAGCGATCGCTAAGTTTTACACAGGCTTCTACCGCGTCTTTATCATAGGTAACATTATGAAATTCCTCGTATTTCGGACGGATATTATTGAGTATAGTGATGGTCTCCTCCACACTCGGTGGTTCTACCAGGACTTTTTGAAAACGACGATCCAATGCCCCGTCTTTCTCAATATACATGCGGTATTCATCCAATGTGGATGCCCCGATACATTGCAATTCACCGCGGGACAACGCCGGTTTGAATATATTGGAGGCATCCAGGGATCCTGAAGCCCCCCCGGCGCCGACAATAGTATGTATCTCATCAATAAACAGGATCACATCACGGTTCTTTTCCAGTTCATTCATTATCGCCTTCATCCTTTCTTCAAACTGACCACGGTATTTGGTACCGGCTACCAAAGCAGCAAGGTCCAGGCTGATCACTCTTTTATCAAAAAGAATACGGGAAACCTTGCGTTGCACAATTCTCAATGCCAGACCTTCTACGATCGCGGTCTTACCCACGCCGGGTTCTCCTATGAGGATAGGATTGTTCTTTTTCCTGCGGGAAAGTATCTGGGAAACCCTTTCAATCTCCTGCTCCCGGCCTACAATAGGATCCAGGTTACCCAATTCTGCCATCCGTGTAATATCACGACCAAAATTGTCCAGTACAGGTGTTTTCGATTTCACATTACCCGCTGCAGCGCCACCGGGACGTTGCCGTTGCTGGTACTGGCGCCGCTCTTCGTCTTCGAATTCTTCTGAACCCGGATCATTACCTGTATATTCAGCACCGGGCAACTGCTGACCTTGCAATATATTCAATTCATTTTTGAACCATTCATAATCCACTTCATAATGATTGAGGATCTGGGCTGCAGGGTTTTCCCTGTTTTTCAAAATGGAAAGCATCAGGTGTTCAGATTCCACCGTCGGACTCTTCAGTGTTTTAGCTTCCAATACCGTAATACGAATCACTTTTTCGGCCTGACGGGTAAGCGGAAGGCTGTTGAGCTGTGCAGCAGGATGATTGTTTTTATCCTTGATCACTACCTCTACTTCCTTTCGCAGATCGAATGGATTGATATGCATACTTTGCAAAATACGCATAGCAATACTTTCCCCTTCCCGGATGAGTCCCAGTAATAAATGTTCGGTTCCTATAAAGTCATTACCCAGACGTAAAGCTTCTTCACGGCTATAAGAGATGATCTCTTTTACTTTAGATGAGAAATTAGAATCCATAAGGAATATTCAAGATTAGTATTTGCATCAAAGATACTGTAATCATAACAACAAATTTTATACCATCTTGTTGCCAATGTTTACTTTAGTAAATCCGTCTTTCTTATTAAAAGCGGTTCAGCCTATCTTATGAGGCAAAAGATTTATGATTAGATTAATAATGCTAAGTTAGATAAAATTGACCAATTATCGCGAAGGGAATGTTCTGTACCATGACTGAAGTTTAAATCATTTCCCTAAAAAAAATTCTATATTTGAACCTTGATCAAACAATACAGTCTAACTAAGAGTACAATAATTTATTAGAAGATGGAATTCAAAATTGATACCAAACCCACTTACACTGTAATTACGCCGGAATCCGACGCAATTAGTGTTAATTTGGCAGAGGAAATACGACAAAAAGTAGAAGAAGCAATTGAAACCGGCAGCCATAATTTCGTGATCGATCTGCAACATTGCGGTGAAATGGATACTGCCGCCGGCCATATGTTACAGGAACTGCACCAGTTTATCTATAATCATGACGCCTCCCTGGTATTTACCAGTTTACAGGAAAGGGTCCTGCAAAACATGAAAAAAGGACAGTATCACCTGAGTTTAAACCTGACACCTAGTTTTGCAGAGGCTATTGACATCATCAGTATGGAAGTACTCGAAAGAGATCTGCTCAACGAATCATGATCAAGGTAACCATCCTGGGTAATAATTCCGCTTTGCCCGCTTTTGGCAGGCATCCGACCGCACAGGTTGTCGATATCCAGGAACAATTGTTCCTGGTAGATTGTGGCGAGGGAACGCAAATACAATTACAACAATTTAACATCCGTCGCAAGCGCATTCATTATATTTTCATCAGTCACCTGCATGGAGATCATTATTTTGGTTTAATCGGCTTATTATCGAGCATGGCCCTTATGGGGCGTACTGTTCCGCTTCATATTTTCGGTCCAGCCGCTCTTAAGGACATCATCGACCTGCAATTGCGTGTGGCGAATACCACATTACCCTATACGCTTCATTTCACGGCCATCGCCGAACAGGAGTCTAAAATACTGGTTGATGCCCCCCATTATTCCGTTCATTGCTTCCCCGTGATGCATCGTATCTCTTGCCATGGATTCCTTTTCACCAGGAAACATGATCCGCTCAAACTCATTCCCGAAGCCTGCAGGGAGTATGAGATCCCTACTTCTTTTTACAACCGGTTGAAAAAAGGAGAAGATTATGAGCGTCGTGATGGGCTACTCGTCAGAAATGAATGGGTAACTGCTCCCGCTCCGCCCTCAAAGCGTTATGCCTACTGTGCGGATACTTTATATACAGAATCATTTCTGCAACATATTCAAGGTGTTGATATGTTATATCATGAAAGTACCTACTTAGAGGATAACCGGGAAAAAGCAACGATGCGCTTTCACAGCACAGCAGCCCAGGCAGCTACCCTAGCCAGGAAAGCGGGCGTTGGCCGATTATTATTAGGTCATTTTTCTTCAAAATACCAGGACCTCGAAGCCTTTCACCTCGAAGCCCATGCTATCTTCCCGCAAACTACAGTGACTACTGAAGGCTGCACTTATGAAATTTAAATAAGGGATTTCTGGCACCCGCGTCCTTGTGTGCCAGAAATTAATATACTATTTTCCTGAACGCTGGCGCACATGTCCTCGCATGTGCGGGGCGTGAATATTTTGCAGTGTATTCAACTATTACCCCGAAATTTTATTATAGTAATAGACCTAACGCTTAAAAAGCGTGCTGAACCTATGAATAAACAACAAATTTATCATCCGGCTAAAGCAATAAGAGGAAAAGTAATTCTGTTGCATGCCCAATGAATTTTTAGTAAAATAATTATTAATCAAACCCTTAAACATGAAAAACAAGCACCATTTCTTTGAACGTATCGCGAATAAGATCACCCAATGGACAGGTAGTTCTGCCGCTTTTAGTATTGCGGCTTGTATTATCCTGATCTGGGCAATTTTAGGACCTTTGTTTAACTATTCGGACACCTGGCAACTGGTGGTGAATACCGGTACAACGATCGTTACCTTCTTAATGGTATTCCTCATCCAGAAGTCTCAAAACAAAGATTCCAAAGCTATTCAGCTAAAATTGAACGAATTAATTGCAGCCAGTAAGGCAAGTAACCGATTAGTTAATGTAGAAGACCTGACAGAATCAGAATTAGATACGCTCCATAAGTTCTATGAAAAAATCGCGGCATTGGCTAAAAAGGAAAAAAGCATTCACCAATCACATTCTATAGACGCAGCAACAGAAACACATAAGAGAAAATCAAAAACATAAACTGCTCTTACACCAAAGCATTTAAAATTCTAATATCATGGCTAAAAAAGAAAAAAAGAAGGTTAAAGTCTTCCCTCCTCAGCACCAGGAAGTGCAGCCAGGGGTAGAATCTGAAATGATCCCGGAACCCATCAGTGAACCCCAGCCTAAGCTACTATCGGGAAAGCTATCGGGAAAAGTGGCCATCATTACAGGAGGAGACAGTGGTATCGGCAAAGCTATTTCCTTGTTATTTGCAGAGGAGGGCGCCATGATCATCATTGCCTACCTGAATGAACATGATGATGCTATAGAAACGGCCAAAGAAATAGAAAAAAAAGGGCAGAAAGTGAAATTATATCCGGGAGATCTGTCCGATGAAGCATTTTGCCGGTACGTGGTGGACCAGGCCATTACTCATTTTGGGAAAATAGACATAGTGGTCAACAATGCCGGGGTACAATATCCCCAGAAAAACCCGGAGGACATAACGGCTGCCCAATTAAAGGAAACCTTTGAAGTCAATGTTTACCCTGCGTTCTACCTCACTCTGGCTGCATTACCCTTCATGGGCGAAGGAAGTTCCATTATCAATTCTACTTCAGTAACAGCCTATAGGGGTAGCCATCATCTCATTGATTATGCAGCCACAAAAGGCGCATTGGTGTCATTTACCCGATCTCTTTCTTCCGCCCTGGCTAAAAGAAAGATCAGGGTCAATGCTGTCGCCCCGGGTCCTATATGGACACCCTTGATACCCGCCAGCTTTCCGGAAGACCACGTGGAAACTTTTGGCAGTGATGTTCCTTTAGGCCGTGCAGGACAACCTCATGAGGCTGCTACCTGCTATTTGTTCCTGGCCTCGGAAGATGCCAGTTATATTACCGGCCAGGTATTGCACCCCAACGGCGGCGAAATTATCAATGGCTGACAGGAGGAGCGTCTCCTGGTCACGGATAATTGCGTTAAAGCCAGATTATGTTTAAGGATCAGACAGGCTTGATATTTTTACTTAGTGAGCATGTCCTGCCCCCTGAGGTACAATAGTTAATATAGCCAGGCCTACCCCTAATAAGATGATGGCCCATTTACGCCAGTTCATATCATGAGACCGGGTACCGCTTTCAAAAAATATAGTCGTGGCAATATGGAGAAAGGCACCGGTGATTAAAGGGATACACCACTGAACAATACGGGTCACCTCTTCATAATAGGTTCCCAACAGATGGGTTACCCCACCTGCAACCGGGGTAATCAGGGAGAAAAGAAGAAGTAATAACCAGGGCCGTTTTTTGCTGCCTTTCCCCGAATGAACCAACGAAGTGATCAGCATGGCTTCCGGCAACTTGTGCAGCCCTATGGCCAGGTATAAAGAGGGCAACGTAGTCGTATCCCGGTAAGCTGCGCCCAAAGGAAGCCCTTCGCTGAAAGCATGTACAGACAAGCCTATGAATACAGGCAATATGGCTATGTGATGGTGACCGTTAGCCATATGGGCGTGTCCATGCTCTACTCCATGCGTAAATTTCTGTATCGCCTGTTGTAAAAAAAAACCTGCTAAGATCAGGATGCCGGCCTCATAATGAAAAATGGATACCGATTCAGGAACCAGATGCAGCAACGTAACAGACAATAAAAAGGCCCCTGAAAAGGCCAGCAGGCTTTTCATCCTTTGTTCTGTCCAGTTTTTACTCCACAAAGGAATACTTCCCCCGATAAAGGTGATCAGAAATAAACCTATTGAATAAAGCAATATCATAGAAAAGAATTAAAAGAGCTGCAAAGCTAAGTATTAAACCACAAAGTCGCAACAGAGTTGCGTTTAAATTCTTACCTTTGCTGTATGAATGCGGTGGAACAAATATTGCAGCAACATAAATTGAAAAAGACCCAGCTCCGGCATGCGGTGCTGACTTTATTGATTCAATCAGAAAGAGGCTTGTCTCATCAGGACCTGAGCCAGGAACTGGAACTTCCTTTTGACCGGGTCACCTTATTCCGTACCTTACATGCATTTGAGGAAGCCGGTATCCTGCATAAGATCATAGACCTGAACGGGACGGCTAAATATGCTTATACATTGCCCGATGATGCCCATAAAGAGAAGAGTCATGCTCATTTTATCTGTTTACAATGCCAGGAGGTCTTTTGCCTGGAAACCGTTGTTCCACTTGATGACATCCGGGTTCCTAAAGATTTCCGGCCGAAAATCGTTGATGTGCAGGTAAAGGGGCTATGCCCGGTATGCAGCTGACCTATCCATTTTTAATACTTTGCTTAATTTAAATATCAATGGCCCAATTATCAATCGGAGACGCCCTCCATCTCTTTTTCAAGAATGCGCACTGGAAAGCCAGGATGGATGAAATACGTCTTCAGTCTGAATGGGAAAAAATTATGGGGGGCACCATTGCCAAATACACCAAGGAAGTAAAACTCAAGGAAGGCACTTTGATCATTGCTACAGACATCGCTCCCCTGAAACAGGAGCTTCAAATGGCTAAAGATCAGATCAAGGCCAATATCAATGAATACTTCAAGGAAAACCTTATCCTGGAGGTAAGGATTAAGTAAAGGAGTGTGTGTATGCATCTTATGTTGTGGTTCATAAGATGCATACACAACTCTTGAATAGTAAGTTAAGAAAACAGATAGCTATAACAGCCCTTAAGGATCTTTATTAGAATTTTCATACCACAGGAATTGAAATTAACTATCAAAAGTTCAGCTCATCAGCGCTTGGGCCATAACTTCCGGGAATAGGTACGTTCAGGAGCCTGAGAAAAACCCCTAATTGCGCCCTATGGTGGGTAATCTGGTTCATAGCCATACGAATAACCTCAGCTTTAGAATCGGTACTATAAATTTCAGCGCCATTCCGCAATGTCCAGGATTCCTCCAATTTTGACTCATATTCTTCCTTAAGTGCCGATCTCCCACTTTCAAGAGAGGTTTCAAAAAGAGCCATCAATTCTTTTGTCGCATTAATATGTTGAGGTTCGTACGGATTATCTGCAAAATCTAAGCCTTCGGTAGTCAGTGCCATGGTAATCCAGGTTGGCAGTTCCGCAATATGGGTGGACAATTGACGGATAGTCATGCTTTTAGAATGGGGCTTCCAATCATATTGATCATCAGGGATACGTTCCAGCATCTTGCGGGTAATCAATGCCTCTCTTTCCAGTTCTTTCTTAAAAACGGCGATCATGCTCATAATTGTATTTTTTAGGATTAAGGATACAAAGAAAAGCAGGAGCAGTGACAACCCTATGGCAACACCCTATCAGAATTTGCCGGGAAATTCTAAAATCAATTTATGAATCATTTAAAAAACTGGTTTACAGCCAAACACAAGTTTGAGAAATTGTTGATTGTTAGTATCAAATTCACCTGCGCTTACGCCAACATTTAGCGGACGATATAGGGAGCCGCATCACTCCATTCAGACCTGCCATAGCCGTTCAGTGCACGAACCTGCACCTCGTAGCGTTGTACCGGCTGCAAGGACGAAATGAGATTGTTGCGGGAAGACGAGGTGATCATCAACTCGCTCCAGTCGTCCGGCTCCTGGTTCTCCGGCAGCCTCCTGTAGCGGTATTCATACAGCGGCACCCGGGGTTGTTTGCCGAAACTCAGCCGGATCTGGCCACTGTTGTAACCATCACGCAAGACGAGATCCCTTACTTTTGCAGGCACATTATTCCGCTGAATATCCTTGGAAATGCTAAAACCAGAACTTTGCAATTGCTCCAGGGTCCCGTTAGCGGTAACACTTACATAATAGGCCAGTT
>CAZFKK010000100.1:3095-9248 GCA_964519735.1 uncultured Taibaiella sp. | reverse complement strand
TTAAAAGCAACCTTCAATTCCATACCGGCAAGTGCCATTATCACAAGCACTTCGGTTATAAAATAAACCCAGCCTAAATAAGTGAGTTCTTGGCTAAAATAGATACTGAAGCCTATTGTAAGAAGGCAATAGGCAAGATTAGCGAATGCTATAATTTTCAGGTAAGGCTTTCCCGCTCCTTTGATTAATAAATAATTGATCAGTGAGTAGCCGGCAAAGATACAGGCGGTTATGGAAAGGAAAAACAATACATTCCGTGGCATCCCGAAGGTAGACTCAAATCTTACCAACACTACACCCAATAGAAAGGCCGAAAGCAAGGCTCCCAAGCCGTCTGATAGAAAGAGTTTTTTAGCATTTAAGATCATGGTAATTATTAGGAAGATAAGGGTTATTCTACTAATCCCATCTGGATAGCCAGTTTCACCAATCCGACGGTATTTTTTACGTTTAACTTTTGTAAGAGGTTGTAACGGTGCGCTTCTATAGTACGCAGGCTAAGGAATAACCGGTCTGCGATCTCCTGGTTGCTGTATTCCTCTACGATGAGCTGAAGGATTTCTTTTTCCCGCAGGGTAAGGCTGGGTTGTGCCATGCCTGGTTGTTGCCTGGGCTTCAGCATACCTAAAAGCATACTTTCTTTTAGCGCCGGATCCAGGAAGAGCTGACCGGCGTGTACCGTCTCTATAGCCTGGATCAACATTTGATCATCCGTGGTGCTTTTGAGCAGGTAACCCATGCAACCTAACTGCATCATGCTTTTCACATAAAAGGAAGACTCGGTACTGCTGAGCACCAGGATGCGTACCCCAGGATAAGCTTTTAAAATCTGGGGAGCCAGTTCATTTGCCGTATGGTCGGGTAACTGGTAGTCCAGTAAAAGTACATCAGGCAGTGATTTCTTAAGGCCGGTAAGCAGTGTTTTGCCATTCCTGAAAGTAGCAACGACCTTAATATGCCGGCAGGGCTTTAAGAGCTGTTGCAAGCCCTGGGCTACCAGTGGATGATCGTCGGTAATCATAACTTTTATGGGCATATCCGGGTTGATTTTATTTGATGCTGCTAAATTAAGGGTTTGGCAACGGGTAATTCCCCGATATCCAGTTCCAGGTAAACCGCGGTGCCTTTGCCGGGAATACTCTTTATATCCATTTGCCCGTGCAAAGCGGGCATCCGGGCTAGTATGCCGGTCAGGCCGCTTCCCTCCCGGTACCGCTGATCGGATGGATCAAGCCCTATGCCATTATCTTCGACAGTGACATTCAGCAACCCGTTTTCACAACTGAACTGAACCAGTATATGACTGGCTTGTGCATGCTTAAGCACATTCTGGATAAGCTCCTGCACCATACGGTACAAAGATAATTCTACGATAGGCTCTAACCTGGGGATGATGCCAAAGGTAAGCAACTGTACTTCCAGGCCCGTACTTTTTTCTGTCTTCTCACAAAAGGCGGCTACAGCCATTAATAAACCCTCCCGTAAAACGAGGTCCGGTGCCAGGTTCTGGGCGGTGGCACGGATCTCCAGGCCGGCATCTTCCAGTTGGCGGAGCACTTCGTCCATATCCGCTGAAACCAGTAGCTTGTCGGGTTTACTGCTTAGGGTCAGCACATGCATCCGCAGGGCATAGAGTTGACTGGAAATGCCGTCGTGCAGCTCCCGGGCCATTCGTTTTCTTTCTGACTCCTCTCCTTCAACCTGTGCCCTTAACCGGTTGAGCTCCTGCTGTTGCCGGAGGTTATCCAGCATAGAGGCCTGCAATTTCTGTTGGTGCCGGTTGCTTCTGTAGATTCCGGTCAGCACGGATACCAATAATAAGGCGATGAAGGAGATCCCGGCCAGCCAGAGCTGGTTCTTTTTGAGCTGATTTTCCTGCCGGGTGATCAGTAACTGTTGCTGCACCAGTCCTTTGTCCTTTTGAGCTACCTGGTATTTAATTTCCAGGTCATTCACAGCGGCTGCATTAAGCGTACCCCGCAGGCTGTCATTCATCCTGGCAAAAGCCTGCTCCTGTTCAAAGGCCTGCCGGTAACGGCCCTGGGCTGCATATACATAGGCCAGCGCTTCGTGGGCGTTCATGGTATTGCCCGTAAGCCCCATATCATACATCATCTTTTGCGCTCCGGCCAGGTGGAACTCTGCCTTCTTGTATTGCTTTAGTTGCAAATAGATATATCCCAGTGTATAACGGGCGTTGATTTGTCCGTCATAGTCTGATGTGCCGGCACTGAGCGCTACAGCTTCCTGTACATAGTCAAGCGCCGCTTGCAGGTCATTTCTTTTCACCAGTAAGTTAGCCAGGTTGCGTACCGCGGTATGCTGTACTTCCCGGAATCCTTTGCTTTTGGCCAGCGCATATCCCTGCCGGTAATGCTGCTCTGCCCGGATCGTATCATTGAGATCGGCATAGACGACTCCTTTGTTGACGATGACCTTGGCTAACATGGCGGTGTCTTTGAATTGCCGGGCCAATGACGCAGCTCTGTCAAAATAGGCAAAAGCGCGATCAAAAAGATTTAATTTCAGTTGGATAACAGCCAGCCTGTTGCACGCATCGAGGGCATAGGTATAATTTCCGGTGTCCGGTTGGGGAATACTTTGGAGCAATGCATAATAATAATAGGCTGCTGTTTCATACTGCCCTTTGTATTGAGAAGACAAGCCGAGTTCGCTGTAGATGCGCCATAAGATATCTTTACCTGCATTAGGCCCCGTTGAATAGGGTAGGGCCCGGGTCAAAAAACTGATGCTTTTATCATATTGCCCCATACGACCGTAGCTTAGCCCGATGTTGTACAACAACTTTCCTTTCAGATGAGCGGAATCGGCAGGAAGGGGATAGCGCAGGCATTGGAGGAAGTACTGGATACTTTGTCCGAAATCCCTTTCCTTGAAAAAATAAATGCCTATGTTGTTGAGGGCCTTCATGCTCCCCGGGTCATACCCTAGCTGTTGGCTCAGGCGCAAGGCCTGGTTAAAGTAGTGGAAACTACTATCCCCATGACCCGAATCCTGGTAATGCAGGCCTTTATCCATAAGGCACCTGACCCCGGAAGTATCGGGTGGGGGTAATAGCGAGCCTGTATATCCCTGCATTGGCTCCGATCGCCGCAGCTGGGCGCTTGTCGGGATGCCCATCGCCAAAAGGAGGATCAGCATCCATAAGAGGAAGGCCTCGCGAAATACAGGTTTTATGATTCGATAGGGACACATAAACAGGGTTCCCGGCATAGTTCAATAACGAAGATCGTAAATTATACCATCCCGTCACTTGCCTGTTACGAATTTAGGTGTTTCTACTTAATCAACCTAGTGATTTACCTAATTTGATAATTACGTACTCCCCCTCTTATTTACGATGGATAATGATTTTACTTTTGTACCGGAAGAAAATGTATTTTTTTACCATTAAAAACCTGAAGATGAATAAAACACTATTGTTCTTTTTTGCTTTACTTTCCTGCAGCATGTCAGTGCTTCATGCCAGAGTTACGGACAGGAAGCAGGCGCCTAACCATAATATGGTTTTTATAGAAAATAAGGGCCAGATCAGGGACCAGTATAATGGGCTCCGTCGGGATATTGACTTTGCGCTCCAGGACCGGGGTATGAGTTTATTTATTGGTCCGGGCCGGATTCACTACCAATTCAGGAAAAACAACGACCCGGTCAGGCCGGTTATCATGGAGGGCAGTCAACAAACGCAACCTCCAAAACAGGTAACTTATACGGTGTACAGGCTGGACATGGAATTGGTGGGCGCTGACTTTAACGTGGCGCCGCAAATGGAGGAAAAGCAGGCTGCATCCCAGCATTTCTACATCAGCCAGGAAGCGATCCGGGATGTAGGGTCTTATAATAAGCTTACTTATAAGGAAGTATATCCGGGTATAGACTGGGTTATTTATCTCAGGAATGGTCAATTGAAATACGATTTTATGCTGCAGCCCGGAGCAGATCTGTCTTTGATCCGGATAAAATATAACGGCGCTTCAGAAACCTCCTTGTCGGAAGACGGCAGCCTGCATATCCGGACGCCATTAGGCATCCTGACTGAAGATGCACCGGTGGCATGGACGGCAAAGGACAAGAAAAATGTGGCGTGTAACTTTGTACAGAAGAACGGAGAATGGGGTTTTGCTACAGCGCCCTATACCGGCGGGTTAGTACTGGATCCGGGCCTGGGATGGGGTACCTATTTTGGCGGCGATGGTATAGAAGGCGCTAATCCAACCATTAGCTTATGTGCGGAAAAGGAAGCTCCTTATAACCTGTATATTACCGCAGAGACTGAAAGCATCAACAGGATTGCGACAACCGGAGCCCATCAAACTACCTTATCCGGTAGTACAGATGCCTTCTTAGCTAAAATGACTCCTGAAGGAAAATTAATATGGTCCACTTATTTTGGCGGCGCTAATGAAGACATTGCTACAAGTGTAAGTGCAGATAAATTTGGCAACGTATATATTGCAGGCAGTACTTTAAGTTCCGGTTTGGCTACCGCCGGCAGTCACAATACCGTTAAAGCGGGTATTGCCTACAATAACTACCTGGCCCGGTTTGATAGTGCCGGAAGGTTGAAATGGGCTACTTATTACGGCCAGGCCGGAGGGGATAATGAGAAAGCTTATGTGGCCGCATGTAGTGATGGCACGGTTTATTTTTGCAGCAGCACCATGGAATCTTCCGGTATCAGTACGCCAGGAGCCTTTAAAGAACAGGTGAATGACACCTGGGGCGTGTACAGCGCTTACGTGGTTAAATTCGATTCAACAGGTAAGCGTATCTGGGGTACCTATTATGGCGGCGCCGGAACACCCGGCCCGACAGGCCAGGACGGTTATACCCTTACAGAGGGGGGTATTGCCGTAGACGGTCAGGATAATGTTTTTATTTTCGGCAGCGCAACCGATCATACCCACTTTGATTTTACCGGTGCCCATCAGCCTTTGCACGCCGGGGGCTCTTATGATTGTTTCCTGGGTAAACTGGATAAAGAGGGCAAGCACCAATGGGGCACTTATTTCGGAACTTCGGGAGAAGACCGTGCACGGGCCATCTGTACAGACCATGAAGGTAATGTATTTGTTGCCCTGCAAACATTGGGAACCGATAACCTGGCAACACCGGGAACGTCCAGGTCCACAACGCTCGGCAACGGAGAGTTTATGGGGGACTTTGCTTTATCCAAATTCAACGGATCCGGTAAACAGGAGTGGGGCACTTATGTAGGTCCGGAGAAGGGCATCGCCATGATGGGGGGCCTGGCTGCAGACGCCTGTAATAATGTGTACGTGAATGGCCCTACTATTGGCTATACAGATATACAGCCCACACCGGATGCTTATCAATCGGATTTTAAAACAGCCCCCGGCTTTTTTGCCTTTAACAGTTATCTGTTTCGCTATGGTTCCATGGATGGCCAACTACAATACAGCAGCTTTTACGGAACGCCTTCAACCTCGGCATTTGCCTTGTGTTCGGACCCCTTAGGGACGCTTTATATGGCCGGCATGGCGGTAACGGATAGCGGGATTGCTACGGATGGCGCACACCAGGGACAGCAATACGGCGAGGCGGATCTTTTTATCACGCAGTTCCTGGGCATCAATATTGATCCCATGTTCGAAGATACTTTGATTTGTGTCAACGGAACGTTTGAATTGCCCTTTATTACGCCGGGCATTTTTCAGAAAGATAATGAATTTAGCGTTGAAATTTCGGACCTGGCAGGCGATTTCAGTTATACTACTCCTGTTATTATAGGTAAGACAACGGCCTTGGGTTCAGGATCCCTGACCTGTACGCTGCCGGCTTCCGCACTGGCGGGCGAAGTGTACCGTATCAGGATGCGCGCCTCAGCGCCGGAGGCCCTGGGAAGCTGCTGGAGGACGATAACAGTAAGACAGAACGGAACACCTGCTGAAATTACTGTTGATAAATTTGTATTGGGCACCGTGTTGAGTTATGAATCTTACCAATGGTATTGGAATGGCGCAGCTATCCAGGGAGCTACAAACCCTAAATATACGGTGACGGAAAACGGTGATTATAGCGTTGTAGTGACTGAGGCCAACGGTTGTGTGGATTCTTCCAATATTTATACCGTAAATAATGTAGGTATGGGTAATTTGCCTGCAGGTACCG
>CAZFKK010000100.1:0-3085 GCA_964519735.1 uncultured Taibaiella sp. | reverse complement strand
ATCCCTTCAATGAAGTGGTATATATTAAGTCTCGGGTGGCGACCTATGTTACGCTGTCTGATATCACCGGGAAGGTGTTGTTGCATCAGGAAAATTCAGGGAGTCTTTCGTTGAAAGCTCATGCTCCCGGTATTTACTTCATTCAGCTATCTGACCGCGACGGTAATACGCTGTTGAGGAAGAAGTTGGTCAGGACGGGAAATAACTAAGCCTCCAACTGTTGGAGCAGCACGAATAGTTGTGGTAAGCCTGCCACAATTATTCATGCTGTGGAGTAGCACGGTTATTTAATTCCGACGCTGTCCTGGATTATTGTAGAAGTGTTGACAAATAATGTGGTTCGTAACGTCTGCCATGATCAAGATAATGCCCCTTTTCCTATCGCTGCTGTTCTCTATCTCCTGTGCCCGGCAGCCAGGGGAAGAACAGCTACCTGTTATACAATTAGAGTCAGTACCATCAATGGAGCGATACCCTGGATTAAATACCGATCACTGGGATAAGATTTATCTTAAAGCCTATGATACCACCAGCTGGTTATTAATTAAAAGACAGCCTATCCTTTGTTTTCCTCCTTACCTGATACTTAAGGATTCTGTGGCTCCGTTAGGTATTTAGAAATGTTGAACGCTATACTTCAAATTCGAGGTAAACATTAGTGCCGCTTCCGGTATTTTTATGACTCCATTCAATAATACCATTCAGGTGCCTGACCCTTTGTTCGATGCTATGGAGCCCCATACCTTTATTCCGTTTTTTTGAATTCTTTTCAATTCCCAGTCCATTATCTTCTATAGTCGCCGTCAGCAAATGGTTGTAGCAACTGAGCTGGATCAGGGCTTCTGTAGCCTGTGCATGCTTAATGACATTATGCAGCAATTCCTGTATAATTCTATAAACGGCTTGCCTGAGCTCCATCGGGAGTTGGCTGAAGTCTCCATAAGACTGGAATTCTATACGCAGCCGCCCTGTTTTTTGGATGGAGGTGCATAATAGCTCGACAGCCTGTGCCAGGTTATAACGAAGCAGGATCTCCGGCATCAGGTTATGGGCTGTATTGCGGACATCATTGATGGTCTCATCCAGTTGGTGTAAGACTTTCCTGTAGTTGTCCTGGTGTACCTGGTCACTATACCTGACCGTCGCAAGGTTCATCTTAACGGTGGTCAGCTCGCTAACGATGCCATCATGAAGATCAGTGGCTATACGGATCCTTTCTCTTTGTTCTCCTTCCATGACCGCCTTTAAGTATTGGATTTCCTGCTGGCTTTCCAGTTTCCTGTTTTTCTGCCGGACATAAAAATAACGGGAAAAGAGCAGGGTAATGACAAACATGGCAACGCAGGTGATCCCGAAGATCAAACTGTTTTTCTCTGCGATCCTCTTTTGTTGATCACTGATCTGCAAACGGTTCTTGGTAATTTCCTTATCCTTTTCAGACGTCCGGTATTTGGTTTCTATTTCATTGACGTTTAAGGCTACTTCTTTACTTTGGATGCTGTCTTTGAGTTGTATATATTCTTTCTGTACCTGGTAGGCTTTTTTATAATTCTGTGTAAGGGAATAGAGCTCTGCCAGGCGCTCCTGCAGGAACAGTTTTTCCTTGGGAATGCTTTCCGCATTTTGCCAGGCCCATAACAGGTAATGTTCGGCCTGGGCGTAATTTTTTAATTGTAAATAGGCATATCCCAGGGTACTGATGGCTTCATTCTTTTTGTTGGCCGGCATGCCGGGTTCTTTTCCAAGCTCAACGGCTTCCAGTAGTTTGGGCAGCGCCTTTTGAGGCTGTTCTATGGCAATATCCACACGGGCAGATTCCAGCAGGCCGGCCATCAATTCCAGTTTCAAGCCCTGTTTCCTGGCCATGCGGATCGCAGAATCAATATACCCTGCGCTTTGTTTATAATCATGTAGTTCATAATAACAACGCCCTTTGTTCATCAACAGGATGCTATGGATATCAGCAGCACCGGTATCAGCAAGATGGCCGAGGGCCTGGTTGATATAAGAAAGCGCCTTTTCAAACTGGTTCATCTGACCTAATACAGTCGCTAAATTATTGTAAATAATGGCTAACTGCGCAGGCTTATCCTTACTGTGATAAGCTGCCTGGGCATAGGCTTTATAAGCAAGTTCAAATTGAGGAAGGTTATTATAGGCATTGCCGAGGTTGGAATAAAATGAAGTGAGCCATCCTTTATGTTGGATCGTATCACAATAACGGATACCTAAACTGAAATAGCCAACGGCCATGTTATAGCGTGCGGTTCTGAGGGCTATGTTGCCCAACTGGAATAAGGTAAGGAGGATGCCATTGGTAAATCCCGCTTGTGTACTTTGGAGGAATATTTCTTTATATGCTTTTTCAGCGCTATCCGGGTAAGCCAGCTCAAATTGCCGGGTAACTTCAAATCGTTGATGAATGGCTGGTGTATCAAGGGCAAATGAATGCGGCAGACTATTCTTTTCAAGAGGCTGCGCATAAAGTTTAAAGGAAGTGATGATGAGTAATAGTAAAATGGATCCTGACCAAAATTGATTTTTATTCCACTTCCTTGTGATACAGTTCATAATATTTGCAAAAACGCCCTAACAAAAATACAAAAAATATAATCTATTTTATAGTGTACTGATTCTCTCTTGCATAGTTATATTTTATGCTTGTGATTAATCTATAAATTGAGTATATGTATTTGCTATGATCATTTCTATCAACTTATTTTGATTAGTAAAATATTTTAATCTTATTTATTTTATAATTGTAAATAAGTATAATGAAATTGAGTACTTCTACCTAAGAAACGCTTTTCATTCAAATTTACCTTCGTCAGGAATAAAAACATGGAAAGTCATGAGAAAAAAAATACTTAATTGCAGAGCCTTATTGATGGGCGTGATGATGGCGGCAGGACCAGTCCTGATGTATGCCCAAAGGGCACCTTTGCCGAAATTTGAATGGGTGGAACAGGTAGGATCCGTAGATTCTGCAGATGATGAACGTGGGGCATCTATTGCTGTCGATAAAGAGGGCAATGTATATTCTACCGGTATGTTTAATAATGCGCCTAATACCAGTATTACCCTA
>CAZFKK010000099.1:8958-9266 GCA_964519735.1 uncultured Taibaiella sp. | reverse complement strand
TTCCCGGAGAAGGACATAACCTGCAGGAGCATAGTATCGTATTGATCAGAGGAGGCCGTGTGAAGGATTTACCAGGTGTTCGTTACCATATTGTACGTGGAGCATTGGATACTGCGGGCGTGAAAGACCGTAAGCAAAGCCGCTCTAAATACGGTACCAAAAAGGAAAAAGCTAAAAAATAATTTATCAACACTATTCTTTAAAAGATAAGACTTGTCATGAGAAAAGCGCAAGCTAAAAAGCACCCTTTGGCTCCAGATCCAAAGTTCAATGATAAACAAGTTACCCGTTTCGTAAATACTATGATG
>CAZFKK010000099.1:7313-8948 GCA_964519735.1 uncultured Taibaiella sp. | reverse complement strand
GCGTAAAAGGAATCGGCCTTGCAGCCGTTGAGGTTTTTGTGCGGGAAGGTGCAAAAGTTTCTATTCTGGATATTGATCAATCGGGAGAAACACTCGAAGCAGAATCCGGGGGAAAGATCACATTTCTCAAATGCAATGTTGCTGATGCAAAGTCGGTGGAAGAAAGCATTGCAAAATGTTACGCCTGCTGTTGAAGTACGTAGCCGCCGTATTGGTGGTGCTACCTTCCAGATTCCCTCTGAAGTACGTGCCGATCGCAAAATTTCGTTAAGTATGAAATGGCTGATCCGCTTTAGCCGCGACCGTAATGGTAAAACTATGGCTGACAAACTGGCTAATGAAATTGTTGCAGCCAGTAAAGGGGAAGGTGGTGCTTTCAAAAAGAAAGAAGATACACATCGTATGGCCGAAGCGAATAAAGCTTTCGCACATTTCAGAATCTAACCAGCGAACATATTATTGCCTTATATAAAAAGAATCTGTACCTGAGGTATGGATTCTTTTTTTTCGTGTGTTATTGTCTTGTCGTCTTTCTTATCCCTTGTATAAAAAACAGGAGTAACACCCACCTATAATATCTTTGCTGTAATCTATTTAATCCAATTACTCCACTGCCCAGCTTTCTTCCCGGCTTTTATTCTACAAGGGCATCCCAGGTAAACCTTTCCCGTTATCTAGCGTGGACAGATGAAAAGCATAAAAATAGTATAATAAGCATGTTGATTACTCCTTAACATCAAAAATCAGATCCCTATTTCAATCTGAAAATGCGCAAACCAGTTATGGGTGCCTGCTGCATTAAAATTATCTTCCAGACTGTACCCCAACTCAGATTGGATCTTAAAAGCATGTTCCCAGATGTACCGGTTAAGGCCGAGAGCAATTTGATTGGTATGAGGGGTATAAGCATGAATAACATTATCAACATGTTGCACCGAATAACGGCCCATAACCTCATAATTATTTTTAAAGATATAACTACCTTGAATATCTACCCCCTGGCCCACGAAAGCATACCGGATATCTGTTCCGTTCTGCGGATTAACCGTGAGTGGATTTGCGGACATCCGGCTCATATAAGCGCCCATAAGGGCGAATCCCCTGTATTTGATCACCCCGTCTATAAAAACGGATTGCATCGTACGGGCCTCATATAAATCCTCCCCCGTTTGCCCCTGAGTTCTGACGGCATTACTATTTTGATGAAACGCAGCGGACAACATTACTTTAGGCCTGGGCTCCCGCATCAAATCGCCTTCGAAGTAATCCCCTTCCTTCTTAAATGTTCCAAAAGGATAAAGCTCTACCTTGCCTGTGTAAGCCAACCCTTCGATACTATGTTGTGTCCAGTTTCTGCCCTCCCCCATCGTAATTGCTGCCTTAAAGTTGTACGAGAACTTATTAGCATACGCATTGATCTGATGGATCTGTAACCCAAAATCACGATCAATATTGAACCGGGCATTGTTGATAGACCGGTCCGTAAATTGTAATGCTCCCGATGAATTGAACCGCTGGCGGTTGCCCGGAAGTTTGGTTTGCCCAAAGGAAATGCTCCAATACCGGTTAGGACGATAAAATACGACGGCATCACGAATGATATTCAGGTTTCTACCCTCCTCCATAGGTCCCACA
>CAZFKK010000099.1:1159-7303 GCA_964519735.1 uncultured Taibaiella sp. | reverse complement strand
AAGTAAATATAAAAAGCGGGGATCCCCTACATACCCTTCCAACCTTAAGCGTAACCGCCTGACTTGTCCGCTTAAAGAAGCGGGGGCACCTTCATCCTGTATATAGCTCAACCGGTTTTGCATCCTGAACCTTATAGTCAATTGATACAAACTGTCAGGTGAAGTCATCCCAATACCCTTACCATAACTATAATAGGGCAATGTGGCAATCTTACCCTCGTCAAGATGTAGGGTATCACGTTGCAGCAACTGAGCATGGGCACCGGGAAGAAAAATCCCAAAACAAAATAAATAGTGTACTATAATTTTCTTCATCATTATTGAGTTGGAAATTCATCCGGTGGTAATACGTTCAGGCCCGCTCACTTACGTTACCATTTGTCACGTACTTCAAGCAATAAAAATCAGGCGCAAAATTAAAGACATTATTATGTACTTATCGTGACCTCCATATTAAGTTAATATTATCTTCTCCCCCTCACTTCAACAACCGTTTTCCGCTATTTTTCGTCAAACTATACTCCTAAAAAAGCTCCGGGCAGAGCAGTAATTGCCCCTTTGCCATTTCCTTACTCAATCATTCGCGTGTAAAACCATCTATTTTCTCTTGGTTCCTGTTTTTCCACCCAAATTAACTATTTTTGAGGGTTCAAATAAAACAGACAATAAAGGATACTATGGCTGAAGTAATACGTATGCCGCTGTTAAGCGACACGATGAAAGAAGGAGTGATCGCTGAATGGCATAAAAAGGTGGGTGATAAAGTAAAGGCGGATGATGTCATTGCCGAGGTAGAAACGGATAAAGCAACAATGGAAGTAATGCCTTATGTAGAAGGCACCTTACTTTATATTGGTGTAGAAAAAGGCAAAGGCATTCCCGTAAATGGCATTATGGCCATTGTAGGAAAGGATGGAGAGGATTATAAAGCGTTGCTGGACAAGGAAAATAACGTACAAACCCCGGATAAGCCTTCCGGGAATGAGTCCGGGAATAAAGAAGCAAAGAAAGAGGAGCAAAAAGCCCCTCCTGCCGCAGAACAACCTGCACAGAAAACAAAAAAAGCTGCTGATGAGGCTACGGTAATACGCATGCCTTTATTGAGCGATACGATGAAGGAGGGGAAAATTGTAGCCTGGCTTAAAAACGAGGGCGACAAGGTGAAAGCAGATGATGTCCTGGCCGAAGTAGAGACAGATAAGGCAACAATGGAAGTCATGGGTTATGTGGAAGGCACGCTGCTGTATATCGGTGTCGAAGCAGGGAATGCGGCAAAAGTCAATGAGATTATTGCCATCGTCGGAAAAGAAGGCACAGATGTGATCCCTTACCTGGATGAAGCAAAGGACAGCCACCCACAGGATACTGCTACCCCTGCCGAAGAAAAAACAACACCTTCTGCTCCCCAACAACAAACGGAAACAGACACGAACGATACAGATTCCATCAGGGTAAAGATCTCTCCTTTAGCCCGGAAAATGGCTAAAGAAAAAGGACTTACCCTACAGCAAATACAAGGCTCCGGTGACGGGGGACGTATTATCAAACGGGATGTAGAACAATTCAAAGCCGAACCTGCCGCAATTGCAGGAACCAGCCCTTCCGGAACCAGTGCTCCTTCCCCTGCAGCCATAGGTCAGGAAAGCCATACAGACACCAAACTGTCGCAAATGCGCAAAGTTATTGCCCAAAGGCTGAGTGAAAGTAAATTTCAGGCTCCTCATTTCTACCTGCGGATGACCATCAAAATGGACAATGCCATCGCAGCCAGGAAGGCAATGAACGAGGTTTCTCCCGTCAAAATATCCTTTAACGATTATATTATTAAAGCCTGTGCCATGACCTTGCGCAAGCATCCTGCTGTCAACAGTAGCTGGATGGGCGATTTCATCCGGGAAAACCATCATATACACATTGGTACGGCGGTAGCAGTAGAAGAAGGCCTGATTGTTCCGGTCATTAAATTTGCAGACCAGAAATCACTTTCCCAGATTTCAGAAGAGGCCAATGTACTTATTGAGAAAGCAAGGAACAAAAAATTACAGCCTCCTGAATTTACCGGCAATACCTTTACCGTATCCAACCTGGGTATGATGGATATAGATGAATTTACGGCCATCATCAATCCACCGGATAGTTGTATCCTGGCTATAGGCAAAATAGAGCCGACACCCGTAGTAGAAAACGGGCAGATCGTTGTTCGCCAATTGTTAAAGCTTACTTTGAGTTGCGATCACCGGGTAGTTGATGGTGCAGTGGGCTCCCGCTTCCTGCAAACTTTAAAAACCTACCTGGAAAACCCGGTGACTATGTTGGTTTAAAAATTTCAACAGGACAGTAAAATACAATCAAAATAACGCATGATGCAGGAAGCCGGAGCCAACACTTCGGCTTCCTGATTTCTAACCCGCCTGCATTATGAGTAAATTCAAAAATGTCATTCAACATAAACTCATTTCTCCTATCCAGGAGTTTATTCATGACAGTCGTGCCGTAGGTATCGTCTTACTCATCTGCACCTGTGTTGCACTGATTATCAGTAATACGGCTTGGGGTAATGCCTTTATCGGCTTTTGGAATCAAGAAATACATCTACCCTTTGATAGCATCACCCTCCCCCATAGTCCCCTCCATTTTATCAATGACGGACTAATGGCCTTATTTTTCCTGCTGGTCGGCATGGAGATCAAGAGAGAGGTTATAGAAGGGGAATTATCCAGCCTCAGGCAGTCAGCGCTCCCTATACTCGCTGCGATTGGCGGCATGGTCTTTCCTGCATTGCTTTATTTTGGCTGGAATACTACATCCGGATTTGCCCATGGCTGGGGGATCCCTATGGCTACAGATATCGCCTTTTCTCTGGGTATCCTGTCCTTATTAGGTAAACGCGCCCCCTTGTCTTTGAAAATATTGCTCACCGCCCTGGCCATTATTGATGACCTGGGAGCCATCATTGCCATTGCCATCTTTTATACAGATACTATTGACCTGACCTACCTGGCTGCAGGAGGGATCCTGTTCCTGCTGCTTTTATTACTGAATTACCTCAAGGTGAACAGGCTATTGGTTTATTTCCTGGTAGGCCTGGGCCTGTGGTATTGCTTATTGAATTCGGGAGTACATGCTACATTAGCCGGAGTATTACTGGCTTTCACCATACCCACGAAACGCATCCCGGCCCTGGAACACCGGCTCCACGATCCCGTAAGTTTTATCATACTCCCCCTGTTCGCATTAGCCAATACGGCCATTCCGTTTCCGCCTGATATGAAAGAGACCCTGGCCTCCCCCATTAACTATGGTATACTTATGGGATTATTCATAGGCAAACCATTAGGCATTACCCTGGTTGCCTACCTGGCTGTAAAAGCACGTATAGCGCACCTTCCCAAAGATTTAAAATGGAAGCATATTGCAGGCATGGGCCTTTTGGCAGGAATTGGTTTTACCATGTCCATTTTTATTTCCATGCTGGCATTTAAAGATGAAGAGGCGCAGGTCACTGCCAAACTCTCTGTATTGATTGCGTCTCTGCTTTCCGGGCTGGCAGGTTATTTTTGGCTCAGGATGCTCAGTTTAAAAAGCAATAAATTTAAATAATTTTTCAGGCACATTCATGATCGCTATTTTATTTTAAGCTGAAAAATTCCTCGCATTAGCAATAACCATAATCCATGCTGATCAAACCCAGACCGCATTAAGAAGAAGAAAAACAAACCGGGCTGCATAAAATATGAATAAATAATTAATTTCAAATTATTATCAGACTGTCCCTGAGGTTCGTGTCAATTTGTTACCTTTGTCCTTGTTTATTTTTTCTCAAATCTTTCCACTCTAATATTATTATGGGTTACATTAAAGATCGGTTTAAAGAAAAAGCCGATGCATTGAATAGTGATATTAAAAAATTGCTTGCAGAACACGGCGACTATAAAGTCGGCGAAATTACTATTGCACAAGTTTACCAGGGCATGCGCGGTATGACCGGCCTGATTACGGAGACTTCTTTGCTGGATGCTAATGAAGGCATTCGTTTTCGTGGCTACAGTATTCCTGAACTCCGGGAGCAATTACCTAAAGCTGAAGGAGGCACCGAACCCCTTCCTGAGGGATTATTTCATTTAATGTTATTGGGAGAATTGCCTAGCCAGGAAGATGTAGATCATCTGTCTGCTGTCTGGGCGCGCCGTTCTCATGTTCCCAATTATGTATTCGACGTTATTGAATCCTTGCCTGCTAATACCCATCCCATGACTCAATTCAGCATCGGGGTAATGGCCTTGCAGAGAGAGTCTATTTTTGTAAAGGAATACGCAAAGGGCATCAATAAAAAAGAGTATTGGGACTTCATTTATGAAGATACGATGAACCTTATTGCACGCTTACCCCGTGTAGCAGCCTATATTTACCGTCGTAAATACAAAAACGGCGACCATATTCAACCCAACGGCATGTTGGACTGGGCAGGCAATTTTGCCCATATGCTGGGATATGAAGATAAACGCTTCTATGCCCTGATGCGTTTATACATGACCATTCATGCAGATCATGAAGGAGGAAATGTATCTGCACACACCACCCACCTGGTAGGCTCTGCTTTAAGTGATCCTTACCTGGCCTTCGCAGCAGGACTGAATGGCCTGGCAGGCCCTTTACATGGATTAGCCAACCAGGAGGTTATTCGCTGGATTGAAGAAATGTGCAAGGAACTGGGCACGGAATTACCCTCTAAAGATCAGATTGCAGATTATATCAAAAAGACATTGAATGAAGGCAAGGTGGTTCCGGGCTACGGGCATGCTGTGCTACGCAAGACAGACCCCCGGTTTACCGCTCAAATGGAATTTGGTAAAACCCATTGCCCTGACGACACCCTGGTTCAAACCGTTTGGAATGTGTATGAAGTAGCTCCCGCTATCCTGGAAGCTACCGGGAAAATAAAAAACCCATGGCCTAATGTCGATGCTCATAGCGGCGCCTTGTTAAAACATTTCGGCCTGGTAGAAGAAGACTTTTATACGGTATTGTTTGGCGTAAGCCGCTCCCTCGGTGTATTGGCCAGCTTATGTTGGGACAGGGCATTAGGATTCCCTATCGAACGCCCTAAATCTGTCACCACAGAATACCTTCAGAGATTAGTAGCCGGTGAAGCCTTAGAAGACTAAGCTATTCCTGGCTTCCAACGTAAAATAGGCTGACTCAATAATAAAGAGTCAGCCTATTTTGTTGTTACCCTTTTTTGCGATGGAATTGTAAAATCACACTACCCTGCTTAAAAACTGATGCCCATACCCATTTCAAATAATTCTGCATCGGCAAGGTGGGTTTTGAGCAGTGCAGATCCATATAATTCTTTTAACCAGCCTTGCTCTTTCCGGATAAAGTAAATATTTCCTCCCAGTTTCTGATAAAACCGATTCTGTTGCATATACGCCTCCTTGAGGTAATAACCTACCTGGAACACAACACCGACCCGGCCTATAAGAAACTCATTGCCGGCCAACAGGGCAACCTGGTAGGATTGGCTGCCCTCCCTTCCCTCGAAAGCTTCAATGCTTTTCACAAATGCATATTGTGAGGTGTGGTAGTAAAAATCAATGCCGCCAAAAGCCTTATTTTTACCCAGGTATCGCTTACTGGCATATAAAGCTCCGATATAGGTGGGATACAAGGGACCGTCAGCAGGACGATGTTCTATAAAAGCAATGCTGGCGCGTCCTTGTAGCAACCAACGATTCTTTAAAGGGTTTAACTCCTTATGGATCCGCTCCGGGCGGGAACTTACGGGGAAGTAACGAAACCCCAAATGCCCGCCCCACATATTAATCCCCAGGTTAGGCTGCTGAAAAGCAGCATTAGAAACATGGAAAAAGCTTAACCCGGCCTGTAGATCCCAATGTGGATTCACACGCCATCGTATATCTGAAGAAAAAGGGCTGATATTGTTCCAATGCCCCCCGATAACGGCGTTATCTTCATTAGGGTGTGGCAATCTTTCATAAGGCCGGGTCATATAGCCGATACCCATACCCGCCCTAAAAGTCCATTCCAGCCCCCCCTTCTTAAAAGAGGTAATTGCAGGTTGGGGTAAACCCCTATAAAATGGCCATAAACAGATGGATTATTGTAATTAATATGCGTGAA
>CAZFKK010000099.1:0-1149 GCA_964519735.1 uncultured Taibaiella sp. | reverse complement strand
CGATCAGCGGGTAACGCCTGCGTTGTTCCCAATCCTTACGGCCATACGTCTGCTTCACAATATTCAACTCCCAGGCATAAGACACCTCAGGTAACGGTCCGATAAACCGGGGTGTATGGCGGATTATTTTTCCAACCGTCATATTATGTTCCAGCCCTATACCGCTCCACTTTAATTCCTGTGCACTTACTGCTGATGCAAAGATGAAGAATAAAAAGAAAAGGAAACGATACATAGCGAGACAACACGATTGGGCTTAGGGTTCGTAAATCTTTATTTTAGCCAGTTTCCATTTATGAAGCCGGTACTGTACGGATACCTTCAGTACCCCCCATCCGTATTTCATACTTCTGCTGAAATTAATGCTTGAAGCCTCTTCAAAATAAAGCGTAGGGCAGGTGATTTCAGCAATTTCATACCCTTTCATAAATATTTGTGCCACCATTTCATTATCGAACACAAAATCATCATCATTGGCCATAAAATTAATATTGCGTAACACATCAGCCGAAAAAGCCCGCTTAATTTCTGCCCGATCAGTATGTTTTCAAATAAGGTCAGAAAACGGTTGAAGATATATTTATAAAGCGGCATACCCCCCTTACGTGCTCCCTTGCCTAAAATACGCGATCCAAACACCACCGGGTAAAGGCCATTGGCAATAAGGTAACACATAGAAGGAATCAATTTAGGCGTGTACTGATAGTCCGGGTGCAACATAATTACAATATCGGCGCCGATCTCCAAAGCTTTGGCATAACAGGTCTTTTGGTTGCCCCCATAGCCCTTATTGGTCTCATGCCTGACAATATGCCGGATGCCCAGCCTTTGTCCCACTAATGAAGTATCATCCTTGCTATGATCATCCACAAGCACCACATCATCTACAAGATCAAAGGGAATTTCGTTATAAGTACGTTCCAGGGTCAGTGCTGCATTATATGCAGGGAGTACCACTACTATCTTTTTTCCGTTTAGCATGCTTTAAATAGTATTTCTTTTCAAAGTGATATATAGGAATTTATTTATCTGTAGAAGGTACAATCTGCATACCGGTAACCACCAGGTTACTGCTCGCCTTTGAGAGTAAGGTGCCCAGAGCGTTATATACCTGTACTTCCGCATTAATAATTTTTTTACCCTGCCTGA
>CAZFKK010000098.1:8182-9439 GCA_964519735.1 uncultured Taibaiella sp. | reverse complement strand
TTTGCAAGATGCCTTTGAAATGCAACCGTAGTGCCATCAATTGGCTGACGATGCCATCGTGCAGTTCCCGGGCAATGCGTATACGTTCTTTCTCCTCGCCCTGCATCATGTCTTTTAGGCGGTTGATCTCTGTTTCCTGTTGGTGCAAGGCTTGTTGTTGCTCCAATATCCGGATCTGTGCTGCCTGTTCCCTGCGTTTCCGCCTACCTGTCTTGAAGCTATAAAATAAGACAAGGCCTGCCAATATTACAGCAATAAAGATACCTGCAATCCAAAGGTTTTTTTCTTTCAGTTTACTTTCCTGTTTGCTGATTTGCAGTTGTTTCAAAGCCAGATCCCGATCCTTTTCCAGCGTTTTGTGCTGAAATTCCAGCTCCTTACTCTTGCGGGCGTCCTCCTCACTTAAGAAACGACCAAACGTCTCCTGGCTTATTTTTTGATGTTCATAGGCTTCTTGGTAAGCGCCTCTTTTGGCCAGCATAGCCGCTAACCGTTGATGGCCTCCCGGAATCCTACCGTCCACTGCTTTCTCTTGTGTTGCCAGTTGCAAAACTGTTGCCAGCATTAACTCTGCATTTTTATAGTCTTTATTGTGGAAATAGACACTAGATAAGGTAAAGTAGATGGTTAAGTACTCTGGTATATTCCCTTCTTGCTGGTTGGCGATGGATTTGGTGATGTTGGCATAATACATCGCCTTCTTGTTATTTCCATGCTCTGCATAGAGGGAAGCTAAGGTACTGGCACCCCGGATCTGGGACATTAAATTGTTACAAGCCAGGCCCAGATGGTACGCCTTTTTAGCATAATGAAATGCTTTTTCCTTTTGCGCCATTCTATGGTACAGCAAAGCTTTGTTGGCGACAACTACTGCAAGTTTAGAAGTGTCGTTAATCACCTGCTGTTCGGCCAGGTCAAAGTAGGCTATTGCCTTTTCATATTCCCCAAGGCTGCCATGTTGGGCGCCCAATTCCGTATAGGCATTTGCCAGCATTTGTTGATCCGGTTCGGCTTGTTGTTTTATTACGGTAATAGCCTTTTGGGTATAGTAAGCGCCTTTTTGATATAGGGTTTTCCTTCGGAAAACCTTACCCATGTTGTTATAGGCTAATGCCAGGTCAGTTGGAAGTATTTTTTTGCTTGGAAGTTCCAGTACTTGCTCGCAATAGAGGAGGCAGGAGTCTATTTCGCTTTTATTATAATAGTAACTGCTGATGAAAGCCCATGATCTGGCCAGCTCTTTATAAAGACCTGCCC
>CAZFKK010000098.1:0-8172 GCA_964519735.1 uncultured Taibaiella sp. | reverse complement strand
CGCAGCAGCACGTTGGTACAGCGCCAGGGCGCTGTCGGGGTAGGAGGCAAACACCCTGGATCCCGCTGCAATAAGGGAGCGAACATGGGTAGAGTCTTTCGCGTAAGCATTAGGAGATAATTCTTTTAAAGACTGAATGTTAGATTGTCCTGAACTTTTAAGATATATAATTAAAACGACGATGATAAGGAGGGTGCGGTGGATGTTCATTTAGAGTGGTAATCATTTTAATAAGATCAAATATAAGATTTGTTTCTTGCTTTCTGGTTGTTGGCCTTCAACCGGAAATGAAGTTACTGGTTTAATAAACGTACCCATGCAGTATTTTTACTGCACTTAGTCTAAAAGAAGCAGCATTTTTGCTGTTTGTACACTAATCGAGTTCTTATAAGTTTGCTTTCATAAATAAGCCCAGACAATACTACTAAAGAAGGATGTGAAAGAAGGTCTTAAATAGGTAAAGTGACGGATATAGAATTGAATATTATTCAACAGGATCATAAAGAGCAGCTATGGGCGTATCCTGATCCAGCCTATGATAGGCCATTTGTTAGTCGGCATTTGACGTTATGCCGTGAAACCTGGTTGCTATGGACAGGGAATGTATCCGCCTTTCGATGAAATGCTTTGAATATAAAGTCTTATCTCGCAGAGCCTTGCCTGATTTTGATGAGAGTTTGAAATTTTAAATGTACAATTTTATGAAAATGACCTCCAGTAATATTGGGTCGATTATTGCGTTTGTAATCGCTTTGTCGAGCGTAAAAGTAGATGCCCAGAATAATTTAAATAACAAGGGAGGGGGCCATGGGATAAGCATTCCCCTGCCCAACGGTGATTTCTTTTGTGATGTGAGTGGATGGGCACTCAACATGTCAACTGCCTCATCTTTTATGAATTCCTTATTGGGCCTCGCTCATGAGCATACATTTACATTATTACAGGAACAGAAGGATAATTTAGGCATGCATCATTTATCCTATCAACAGTATTATAAAGGAATACCTGTTGAAGAAGGAATGGTGCTTATACATGGAAAAAGGGAAATTGTTTCCACGATGAATGGCCATGTTGTTGCTCTTCCCGATGATTTTTCAGTGGTACCCAAAATAAGTGAGCATGAGGCTATCAACTGTGCTCTGAGTCAATTGGGGATAACGCCATTAACCCATCCATCGGCTCAATTGGTAATAGGCAAGCATTGGACGGGCGATATTGAGCACGTTGTGCTTGCTTATAAGATTTATGTAGAAGGTAAAAGTGGGTTAAATGATGTATACCTTAAGAAGAACGTCTTTGTGGATGCTCAGGAGAGAAAAGTGACCCATGCAATCGATCTTATTTATGAGGCGGTGGTTCCTGCCACAGCTCATACCTTGTTTAACGGGGTCCGGGAAATAAATACGGCAAGCGATAAGGATTCATTCGTTCTATTTGATAGTATTAGAAATATCCGTACTTATGATTTTAGCAATGCTAAGCGAATGCACAATGGAGGATTTGATAATGTTTTAGATTTTTTTAATGCCAGTGATGTCTGGGATGTGACGCCTGCCCTGGACTCCGTAACTTTGTTAATAGCTTCAGACACTACCTTGTTCCCTTCTCAAGGCAGATGGATCCCCTATATGTATATAGTGGCTGATACAAATGCAATCTTCCCCATACAAGGTCCTATCTATGACTATAAAAGGCCCAGGGCCGCTCCTGCAAATTTTAATAATGTAGGATTGAATCTGATTACTCCTCCTTATACCGTGATCATTCGTAGTGTTAGCCTGATCAACAACCAAAACTCAGGTCAGGCCAGCTTTACAATTAGTGCCTCAGGTTTATCGGAAGGAACCCATAGTTGGTCGGATGCCGCCGGAAATAGTGGCACTTATACTATTAAAATGAAACCTAATCCTGCAATAGATGCACATTGGGGTATGGCACAAACATATGATTACTTTAAAGAAACTTTTCAACGTAATAGTTTTGACAACAGGGGAGGGGCTATATCTAATTACGTCAATGCGGCTTATGCTTTTAGCGGTACCCAATCGCAGGCTATGGCCTTAGGCAATGGGCTTATGGCATTTGGCCTGGGTGATCGTAAAAGTATGAGAGAATTTGTAGCTTTAGATATAATGGGTCATGAATTTTCACATATGGTGGTGAGCGCGAACGGCAATGGAGGCCTTGTTTATCAGGGGGAATCCGGCGCCCTTAATGAATCTTTTGCAGATATTTTCGGTACTTGTATAGAATTTTTTACGAAGCAATTAGAGGCAAACTGGAACATTGGTGAAGATGTCTTTGTTAGTAAGTTCGGAATGTTTCGCTCGATGTCGGAGCCCAAATCAGTATCAAAAATTAAGCAGCTTGCACAGCCGGATACTTATGAAGGTTACTATTGGATTAATCCTAAAGACCAGTACGATCAAGGTGGCGTTCATATTAATAGTGGCATTCAAAATAAATGGTTTCATTTACTTTGTGAAGGGGGAAAGGGCATAAATGATAAAGAGAATAAATACGAAGTGAAAGGTATTGGCCGGGAAAAGGCTGAGCAAATTGCTTATAGGAATTTAATGAATTATTTAACTCCCTACGCCAGATATCGAGATGCCTATAAAGGTTCCTTACAGGCAGCAGCGGATTTGTATGGGATTAATGGTACAGAATATACAGTGGTAAAGGCTGCCTGGTATGCTGTAGGCTTAGATGATGCCACTGAAATCAGCCCTATTGTAAAGTATGAAGATCTGAGTGTTTATCCTAATCCTGCAAGTAATCATGTTCAAATCTTCTCCCATTATAAAATCCCGATTCCCGTAACTTTGTTTAACCTGTTAGGCCATCAAATACAAGAAATTACTGTGGGCCCCGGATTGAATGAAATTGATATTCGTGGTCTTTCAAAAGGGATGTACATTTTATATTCGAATGATGGGGCTAGGACATTTTTTCGAAAAATATCAGTTATTTAATGGGATTGCTACTCGCCGTTTCCATTCGCGTTTTTTCGCCCAGAACGAAGGGCGTTCTAAAGGCAGGTTAATTATTGTGACCATTGATGTTGGCTTTAATACCTATTCAATCCCTATTATGTTTGTCTGCATGCCTTAATAATGATTGCCCAAATCTTAATAAGTTATTGAAGTATTGCAGTATTAATACTGCAATACTTCGATGAAATGCGGCATTTTTACTGTTTTTGGCTTTGGTGAAATCTTCTACATTTGTTTTAAAGAAAAATCATAAATAATACAGCAAATTATTCCTTACACTTAAACACATCTCAATATGTCAAAAAATTACTTTTTTCCACTTATTCTTGTCATTTTTACATTTCCAGTATCGCTTCAAGCGCAATATGAAAATGTATGGGTTTTTGGCACCAAAACGCCGGGGAAAAAAGGAGCAGGTCTGGACTTTAATAGCGGCAGTCCGGTCCCTATTCGTAGCGAAATGATTAGTAGAGAAGGTAATGCTTCTGTATGTAACCCTAAAGGCCAGCTGCTATTTTATACGGAAGGAGATACCGTTTGGAGTAGCAATGGCACTAAAATGCCCAATGGAATAGGGCTTACGGGATTGCCTTCATCTGTTCTGCTTCCTAACGGTACTAATTTTGCTACTCCTCCTACCAGTAGTACGGCCCAAGGGGCTCTTATTGTTCCCATGCCTAATGATGAAGATAAGTATTACGTTTTTTCTTTGTCTAATTTTGTGGAGTACAAGACTGCTAAAACATTCGCTCCCTTGACTCCCGAATATTTCGGAAGGTTATATTATAGCGTGGTAGATATGCGCCTTAATGGTGGAATGGGCGATATTGTGCCCGGCCAAAAAGGAATATTAGTGGATTCTAATTTAACGGAAAGTATGACAGGGGTAGCGGGGGATAACTGTAATATATGGGTAATGGTATCCGGACCAGCTAAGAATACAGGAGAAGGGAATTTGCTTAAAGCCTTTGAAATAACTGATCTTGGCGTTAATGTTGTTCCTGTCGTATCCTATCTGGCCGGAATGTATACCAATGTCCCTATTGGCAAAATTAATATTGCTCCCAACGGTAAAAAGTTAGCGATTACCAGAGGTGGACAGAACTCAACAGATAATTTGGTATTGTGCGATTTCAATGCATCAACCGGCTCAGTGACTAATCCTATCTCTTTAGATACTACCTCTGGAGGAGATTATTATGGTGTATGTTTCTCTCATGATAATTCTAAATTATATGTTAATGACAATAAGAATGGTATTGGTGACATTATTCAGTATGATCTGAGTAGCAATAATAAGGCTGTTATTATTAATTCAGAAATAATAGTGACTAAGCGTGCTCGTTTTACGGATATAAAAAGAGGGCCGAATGGTAAAATATATTATATCCATGGAGGCAATAGTGACCTAACTCGACCTTATTTAGGAGCAATTAATTATCCCAATCTGGCCGGAGTAGCTTGTCAGGTAGACTCTAATGCGGTAAAATTATTAGATAGTCTCGTTGATTATGCTGGTTTTCCAAATGTAGTACCTCTTATCGCCGTAGATACTGCCTCTCAATTAGACAGTATTATCTTTTGTTCAAAAGGAGTTCAGGATAATCTTACTTTATACGCTTCCCTCCCTTCTTTTCGTTTTCAATGGGAAGATGGCAGTACGGATTCTTCACGGGTGATCAATCAACCAGGTACTTATTGGGTAAAAAACTATAATTATTGTCAATTTAAAGTGGATAGTTTTTATATTACTTTTTCTAGCGTAGACCCGGTCATTACCGTTGATCATTTTGATCTGAGTACAACACTTACCTATAGTACATATCAATGGTATTTAAACGGAACAATAATCCGTGGTGCTACCAGTAAGATTTATACGGTTACTGAAAATGGGGACTATGTAGTAGTAGTAAGCAATGAAAATGGTTGTGTAGATACTTCCGATATTTACCCGGTTACAAATGTTACCGGCATTAATAAAATGGCGGATCTGGTGCAAAGTATAAAAGTTTATCCTAATCCGGTAAAGAGTCGTCTTTACATTAGTGCGCCTTTTAAAATTAATGTAAAGGTTACGGGGCTTGAGGGAAAGCTGATCAAAGAAGTATCACAGGCCTCATCTTTTGCTGTTCAGGAATTAGCTGCCGGTATCTATTTGCTCCATATAACGGACGAAGTCGGCAGATTATTGAAGATAGAAAAGTTTGTCAAGGAAAAATAAGGCGTTATTATGAATACTGGCCGGGTTATCAGGTATTCCCATTATGATCCGGCTGGTTTATAAATCCATATGAATGAAATTCAAGCTCCTTTTTTTTGTTCTATTTCTATGTAATTGTTCTTTTGTTCAGGTCTATGCACAGTATGAAAACGTATGGGTCTTCGGAAGGTATATAGGGATAGATTTTAATAGTGGTCAACCTGAACCTATAGAAACAGAGATGGTTTCCGTAGGAGAAGGGGCAGCCTCTGTTTGTGATGCTTCTGGACAGTTGTTATTTTATACCGAAGGAACCAGGGTGTGGAACAGAGACGGGAATATTATGCCTAATGGAGATAATCTTACCGGCTTAACCTCCCCTTTCCCTGACCAGCCGGAAGTGATTACTTCTTCGGGTCAGGGTGTATTGATCGTACCTATGCCGGATAGTAGTCATAAATACTATGTTTTTTCTTTAAGTTCTTACGAAATGGAGGCTAACTATGGGAGACTGTATTATAGCGTCGTGGACATGAGCTTGCAAGGAGGGAAAGGAGGGGTAGAGGTGAATCGGAAAGGTATTTTTCTCGGATCAGGATTTAATGAACAGTTGACGGCTGCAGTCGGAGAGGACTGTAATGTTTGGGTTGTCGTGCTTTCACGAAAAAATGCCGGAACAGGAGTGGAATTCAGCTCCTTTGAAGTAAACCGGGAGGGGGTAAGAAATACTCCTGTTATCTCTATAGTAAAAGGGACCTTTGAGGTTTCTGCCAGGGCCGGAAAATTTGAAATTTCTCCTGATCGTAAAAAACTAATATCAGTAAGCTTTTATGATTTCAGGCTTTTCGATTTTAATTCCGCTACTGGTGGGGTAAGCAATCCTATTGTTTTCAACACTTATGCATCATTGAAATTTGCTTGTTTTTCGCCTGATAATTCTAAACTGTATGTATCTTCAATTTCCAGCAGTCAAGGATTAGTTCAATTTGATATAAGCAGTAATAATGCTACTACGATTGTCAATTCCAAAACTATCCTAGTGCCTAGATTGGCTGGAGATTTAAAAATTGCACCCAATGGTAAAATATATTTTATTCCCGATTTGAATTCTAATACAAAAACACTCGGAGTAATCCATGCTCCGAACTTAGCAGGTATGGCTTGCAATGTGGAAAGGGATGCAGTGAAATTTCCTTTTTCCAAGCCATTTAGTTATTTAGGGGGGGCTTTTCCTAATACAGTACCAGTAATTGTAAAAGAGCCTTCCTTTGCCAGTCAGAATAAGCCTGCCGCATGCTTTGCAGCTCGTGTAACCATCGAACCCTTAAATTTGAATGGTTGGAATTACGAATGGAATGATGGTTACACGGAGTCGTCGAGAGAGGTAGATATATCGGGTACCTACTGGTTGACCTACACTACAGGTTCACCATGTACCTTTCACGCGGATACCTTTCATGTTAACTTTGGAAGCAGGTTGCCCAGGCTTGTAGTCGAGCCGGGCTGTAAGAACCTTGCTAATGGGAAGGTTCGGGTTATTCCATTTCTTGGAGATACAGCTACCTATGGGTATCATTGGTTGGACGCGGCGGGGAATTCGTTAAGAGGACCGGTGCTTAGTAGCGTCGGTGACTCGTTTTTGAGTACACCAGGAACCTATTATTTACAGCTGTCTGCGCCTGATGGATGTGATACAACTTTGTCGGTAAATTTGCCTCAGCCGGACTACCAGGTTTCTTTTTCAATAGATAGTCTTGTCTGTGCGGGCGATAATGTCTTGTTTAACAATACTTCCCCGGGAAATTTATGGGTTGATTACTTTTGGGATTTCGGAGATCAACACACTTCCGGTCTGAAAAACCCTCGACATGCATTCAATCATGCGGGCAATTTTAAGGTGATGCTCGTAGGGCTCACTTCCGCCGCTTGTTATGATACTGTTTACCAAAATGTCATTGTAGATGCCCCATTAGAACCATTTTTGTTGGATAGCTGGCCGGGTGTTGCATGTGTTGGCGAGCCAGTACTGATATCGGCCGCTTTGAAAGGAGCCGTCGTCAAAGATTTGCTGTGGAATTTTGGAGATGATAGTTATATACGCTCTATGGATACGATGTTGTCCCATGCTTATGACCAGGCAGGAGATCAGGTTATGAAGTTGACCGCTTTTCCACGGGTTTGCCCACCTTTGACCATGCATCATAGCCTGATAGTAGGTGCGATGCCCTTAGTTAACCTCGGTCCCGATTCCCTGCTTTGCCTTACTGGTGCGTCCATCGTCTTAGTTAACCACGCCCCGTCCAGCTCAAACAACCAGCGCTATCTGTGGAGTTCTGGAGAGCAGGAGGAAAGCCTTCTGGTTAAGAGCCCTGGGCGCTACAGTTTGATCGTAACTAATGAAGTGGGCTGTGCCACTACGGCATCTGTCGAGGTGTATAAAGGATGTTATCTTGATGTCCCCAATGCATTCACGCCTAACGGAGATGGCATAAATGATTACTTTTTCCCAAGACAGTTGCTGTCCGGTAATGTAACCCAATTTCATATGGAGGTCTTTAATAGATGGGGGCAGATCATTTATAAAACCAGCAATAGAGAAGGCCGTGGTTGGGATGGCCGATTTAATGGTGCAGATCAGGTCGGAGGTGTATATGTGTATCAAATCTCTATCATCTTGGATCAAGGTTTTTCGGAGCAATATGAAGGTAATGTTACCCTATTACGATGAGTAGTAAATAGAATCATGAAGTATAGCTTAGTTTTATGGATAGGGGTTTTATCCGGGTGCAGCCCGGATAAAAAAGAAACGATAATTACTTCCCAATTAGAAGTAATCCCTCAATTTAATGAAATAGAAAATATTGAAGTAATACCTGACTTTTATTTGAATGGAGGCTATCCGGATATAAATAAAGTGCGGGCACTTTTCTTCATGGATCAAAAATATCCTTTATTGGCACCCCGCATGTTGTTTTT
>CAZFKK010000097.1:0-9456 GCA_964519735.1 uncultured Taibaiella sp. | reverse complement strand
GTTCCGGATGTTTTATGCCATGTACTTTATTTACCTTTTCCAGGAAGCCCATGATCACAGGGGTCTGTTCGGTCACATACCGGTGGTGTTTTTTCTCGATGAAATCTGCCAGCAGATCCAGGGGCCAGGACTGGTAATCAATGGTCCCGCTCACTGCTGGTGCATCAAGGGTCTGTTGCAGGTTTAGGATAAGGGGGGAGGCGTCGGTATTCTGTTGCCGGCATGCGGCCTCAATGGTCCGGTTGCCGTTACAGCAAAAGTCGATGCCGACCCGGCTGAATACCGCGGCGGTTCGGTAATCCTTTGCTACGATCGTAGCAATTACACTATCTTTGGTAATATTCATGTGATTATTATTTAGTTTGTTTTGAAATATACATTATGGTATTTCTATCCTTATGGCGTGGTTGACAAATAGCGGAAAAGATAAAACAGTGCCCAGCCTGCAAAACTGATGATCAGTATCCAGATCCAGTAGGGGATGCTTTGCGGCGTTTCGCTGCCTTCGATAAGAAAGGATTTCTGATCTCCTTTGCCATAAGCATTGATCATAAGGGGCAACACTCCATCCACGACTGCATTTTCTTTAATCCCTTCCACGGCAATGGCCGGCCCGTTACGTACGACAAAAGGAATCTCCCTGATGCCTTCCTTACCGGTCGGATCTTTGCTTACTATTTTGAGTACATGGGGGCCATCTGTCAGCTTACGGGTGTCGAGTTCAAAGCTTACCGGTGAAAGTACTTCGGCTACCGGTTTGCTGTCTTTATCAATAAAAATGAATATCCTGCTTTTATCGCTCATCTTATGGGTTGTTTAGAATGAACCTTTTAATATGTTTTTTTGATTTTTCCCCGGGCCGGATCAGCCATTTTACAGAGAAAAACAGGGTAACCAGCACAATGACCACCGTAATCCATACGATGAGGTAATCCCACCGGGATTCCGGACCCTGGCCATGGGTGATGCCCTTTAATAATTCAGGTTGCTGTCTTTCGCATACCGGGCAGGCCGACGCCCATAGTGTTGCTGCAAGGAGGAACAGGGTTCCTGATATTTTCTTCATTACTGGACTGTTTTTAATTTTATGAAATCCATGATTTTTTTCACTTCTTCGGGGGTGACATTTTCCCCTTTATTGCCCCAGCTGTTCCGCTCATAGTTAATAAGGGCAGCTACTTCATGTTCGGTAAACTCCATATTAGTACCCACTGCCGCCATGGCTCCATATTCCGGGCGGGCATCATAGCCATTCATAATGATATCAATATACAGCTCCAGGTTATCGCCCGTTACTACAGCACTGCCTTTAAGCGGAGGGAAGGCTCCCGGAAGGCCTTCGCCATCAGGCTGGTGGCAACTCTGGCAATTGGCAGCATAGATGGCCTTGCCATCCAAGGCTGCAGGAGCCGTATTGCCTGCTGCCTTTTTTTCTTCCCTTTTATACAGGAATTCAAGGGGGGTAATGCCCTCCGGCAATTTTGTTTGCTTCAATGATTGCAGGTAAGCCACCAGGTACAAGGCATCCTGTGTGGCGACTACTTTACCTTCCCACCCGCTGAGGTACTGGCCCGGTACATTGACCACAATATCAGAAGGCAGCGGTGTTTCCTTTAGGGTAAATAACCAGGGGTAGGCTGGCATGATGGATTCTTTGACCACGATCCTCGGGTTGAACAAATGCACCAGGTTCCAGTCTCTGCTGGGCTGGCGGTTGCCGATATCTGTAAGATCGGGGCCCGTACGCTCCGTACCCATTAATGTCGCGGTATTACGCCAGGTATCCGTACGGTGAATGTTTGCATAATCGGCAGCAAGGCTGGGCCGGGAGCCCCACATTTTATCCATATCCACATTCCTTACCTGCTGGGTATGGCAGGCTACACAACCATTGGCCACGAACAGGGCCTTGCCTTTTAGGGCATCAGGGCTTAAGGGCACTGATCCGGGCAGGGGCTGGTTGTTTTCCTGGTTATTAAGGGCAGGCATGATGGCTACGAGTAAGGTTAGCCCTACAAAAAGAAGAGTGGCGGTACCAAACAGCTTCTTATGGTTATCAAATAATTCCATATTGTTGTGCAAAATAATTGATCAATAGATTAAGCAGTGGGTTCTTCCAGTTTTTGGATAGCGGCTTCTTTAATATCCACTACATATCTTCCTGCTATCATTTTATACATATTATAGGCAAAGAATAAATGCGATAGCCACATCAGGCTGCCGCCGATAGCCCGCCATAACCAATAAGGGGCCATAAGCACCACACTATCAATAAAGGGTTTTCCTTCCATCCACAACAGCCCTCTCCGGGTACTGCCGTACATCAGGGGAATGGTGTAGAACAGCAGGCCTATCAGGGCCAGCCAGAAATGGGCGCCTACCGTGATCTGCGGCGCCTCCCTGCCGGTGAGGCGGGGTAGGATCGCATAAATCCCTGCCCAAAGAAAAAAGCAGATGATGCCATACATGGTCAGGTGGGAATGGGCTACGGTAAAGTCCGTAAAATGCCAGATCAGGTTCGTACTCCGGAATGCTTCTGCTGTTCCCTGCGTAGAACCGGTGAAATAAAAGAGGATGCCTATCAGGAAAAAGGGAAGGGTATAACTATCGCTTATTTTGTACCATGCTCCTTTAAAAGTCAGGATAAAATTGGTGGTGCCGGCAACAACAGGGATAATCATCCCGGCGCTGCCAACGATAGCTACGGTCTGCAACCACCAGGGAATAGAACTGAATACAAAATGATGCGTACCGATCAGGGTATAAAAAAGGATCTGGGTCCAAAAGGCAAGAATACCCAGGCTGTAAGAGTAGATAGGCTTATTCAGTTGCTGAGGCAGGAAGTAATAGACGATACCCAAAGTGAACAACATGAACCACATGCCGACACCCTGGTGCATATAATAACCCTGTATAATGGTTTCCCCAAGCCCGTGTTGCCAGTAAGGCACATACGCCACTATGCTAATGACAATGGCAAATATAATAGCGGCAACAATGTACCAGTTGGCAATGTAAATTTCCCTGGTTGTCCGGCGGGCAATGGTCTGTAAAAAATTAACCAGGGTGAGCACAATGCCTGCTGCAAAAAGGAGCATGACCGGCCAGATATATTCCCGGTATTCTCCCCCGCCATTGTTGATGCCCGCCATAAGGCATAGCGTGCCTAAGATGACGGCAGCATTGATCAGGATCAGGGCATACCATCCATACTTTATATGAGCAAGCCGGGTATTGCTCACTATAGGCACGACATAATGGCCCAGGCCTAACATGCCCAGCGAAGCCCATCCCCAGAATACGGCATTGGTATGTACCGGACGGAGCCGGCCGAAGCTGAGCCAGCTTACATGGTCTGCATCGGGGGCTACAAATTTGATCCCGAGGTATTCCCCGATCGTAGTGCCGAACAGCAGCCAGAACGTAGCACAGCCCAGGTACCAGAGAATAAGCGTGGACAACGCCGGATCAATATTAGGACGCTGTAATGCTTTCTTTTTTAAAGCGACTATGGGCAGCCCCGTACGGCTGCTGACCTGGAGCAGTCCCCTATCATCCTCTGCGGGTTGGTTGCCGGACAATTCATGGTGGGTCAACCCGTAATCCAGGGCAGCCTTTCGTTTCAGAAGTGCCCGGTCTGCTTCCCCTTCTGATAGGGATTTCAGATATTGTGCCAGCTTTTCGGCCTCTTCCAGGTTTTGCTGGTTCTTCTGCCGGTTCAGCGCATGAACTACCTTTACGATAAGCAGGAGGGTGCCGGCCAGTATCGGTACCATTAGCAGTATAATCGTAATGATAATACCGGCTTCGCCCAATAGGGGTTTACCTATAGTTTTAGCTGGTGCCTGCGCTATAGCCGGACTGCTGCACAGTACCAATAATCCTGCGATCCCTAGCAGGAAGAGTCCTGTTATTCCTCCTGAATGACGTTCCTTGTTTCTATGTTTGTTCCGGTATTGTAGCAACTGTTCTATCTGCCTGCTGCTTAAATTACGGGTATGTTCTTCTATCTGCTTGTGCTCGTCTTCCGGGGACTGTCGTTGATGGGTTGCCCTGATGCTGTTTACTTTTTGCTTCAATACCACCATGGCGATAAGCAGCGCGAGCAATAGGAACAATAAAAGTCCTATCCCCATTTCCTGAGAGTTAAAGGAAAAATGGGAAGGCGTGGTTTGCTGCGCCGAAACAGGTAAGGACCGGAATAGGCATATGGAAAAGAAAGAGAGGACGGCTTTGATGAAAGTGTTGGATCTCATACAGTAGATATTAATACCTTTTTGTCTTTTATTTATTCAAAAAAATGTCACCTTTTCAGAAAGGTCAGGCTCTGTTCCAATGCTTCCGTAAACGCTCCCAGTCTGGCATTTTCGAGTAGGAGCTGCATCTCCCTTCTTACCTTTTTAAATTCATGGTGTATGGGGCAGGGATGCGATTCGGAGCACTGGTTCAGTCCCAGACCGCAACCTAGGAAAAGCTGGTCGCCATCCACTACCTTGACTATATCGGCCAGCGAACAATTCAAAGATTCCTTATCCAGGTAGAAGCCGCCATTAGGTCCCTTTAGCGATTGCACCAACCGCTTCCTGCTCAACTCCTGTAAAATCTTGGCAATAAAATGCTCGGGGGAATCTATCCCTTTGGCAATTTCCTTAATGCTTATTTTGCTGCCATCTTTTGTTTTCTGTGCAATAAAGATCATGGCACGAATGGCATACTCACAGGTCTTTGAAAACATCTTTGCTTTTAGGGTACAAAGGTAAAGACATTTGTCCTTATAAAAGACAAAAAACTCTTTTATTTTTTACTGTAAAAAGAAGCAATGCCCTGTGCCGTCCGGGAAAGTGATCAACGTTGCAAAAAGGAATGGGGAAACGACAAGCCGGGTGGCTCCTGCATAAAAAAGACCGTCCTTTGCGGGACAGTCTTTCTTAACTTTTCTCATCCGATTTGCTTAACTATTTTTCCGAATTGACCAGTTCTTTTACGAATTGAGAAACGGATGCTATACGAGCATGATTCAATGCATAGTGAATAAATTTACCATCACGTTCCGTGATCACGATGTCTGCGCGACGCAAAATAGCCAGGTGTTGAGAAGCAACAGACTGCTCCAGGCGTAGCTTTACATAAATATCAGTGACATTCATACGCTTATTTTCTTCCAACAATTTAATGATTTGTTGGCGTAATTTATGGTTTACTGCCCTCAAGGTCATCGCAGCGCTTTTGATAGCGACATAATCTAATTTAATTGGCTCGTTATTCTCGTTCTTCCGAGTGTTGGCAGACACTGTTTGTTCCATTTTATAATTGTTTTAAATAAGAAAATAAATAAATAAAGGTATTACTGCTTACATAAGCGTGTAATTATTATAAATAAAAAAACAATGATGAAAGGATTGTTAGATTTGGCAAAGATAGTAAAATTACCTTATATCATAATCTGTCTACTTTATTTATGTCAGTTAATATCGTGTTAAGTTGATTTTTTATCTGCTTATTTTTGTTGAAGAAAGGGAAGTGTAAAAAAATAAATATTAAAATAACTATCGCTATTGTAGGTATATCATTCAGAATAAGGAACTAAAGAACCTTTTTTAATTACCTCACAATTTAAGAAAGAAAAATGAATGTATTGAATGAATATATGTTAATTGATTGATAAAGATGTGATTTGTAACATTTGCACGGTATTCATTCAGGACTTTGAACTTTTTTTCGGGATGAACCTAAGAATGGATCGGCTAAATGCAAAAAACAGGCGTGGTATCTTTGGTTTTATAACGTAAATAAGATGTCCTGAAGTATTGGTGAATGAGAAATTAAGCAAAAGCCGTGTTATTGATTTCTTTCGGAGTTCATTCCTCATTCCAGCCCTGACACGCTATAATTGTATAGAGTAGGGTTACTAAGCCTCAGAGCGGGGGGGAAGCTCCGGCCAGAGGGAATTCAAGGATAAAGATACTGCCTTTGCCCGGGCTGCTTTCTACCCTGATTTTGCCCTTATGGGCATCAACCACAATTTTCACATAGCTGAGGCCCAGCCCAAAACCTTTGACGTCATGTATATTACCGGTATGAGCCCTATAGAATTTTTCAAAAATATGGCTGACGGTGTCTTTGGACATGCCAATACCGTTGTCTTTAATCCTTATGATCAGACTTTTAGATACACTATTATTACCCGTTTCTACCGTAATGAGCGCCGGTGCTTTGGAATACTTAACTGCATTGTCCAGCAAGTTGGCAATGATGTTGGAGAAGTGTACTTCATCTGCCTGGATCAGCCATTTCCTGGCCAGGAGCTGCTCATTCAGACTGCCTTGTTTCTCTTCTACCATCAACATAATATTGGCGCAGGCATTATGGATGACCTGGTGGGCATCCACTTCCTGGAGGTTCAATTCCAGGTCATTGGTTTCCATCTGGGCAGCTTGCAGTATTTTTTCTACCTGTTTGTGCATTCTTTTATTCTCTTCTTTAATAATGCCGGTGTAATAATTAATTTGTTCGGGATTGCTTTGCACTTTAGGGTAACTCAAGGCATCCACGGCCAGGGAGATGGTGGCCAGAGGTGTTTTGAACTCATGGGTCATGTTATTGATGAAATCGGATTTGATCTCAGAGAGTTGTTTCTGCCGGAATACTGTGCCCACAGTAACTGCAAATGCGGAGATGATAATGATGGTAAACAAAAAGGAGGCTCCGATCATCCAGGAAGTACGGCGGAGGATATAATTTTTAGGTTGTTTGATATACAGGTAGAGGATATAGTTGTCATTATTGGTTAAAGGACGCTGGAAAGCGTTAGGATACATATCCACGGTAAAGCCGTAAGAGCTATTGATCGCCATAGGACCTCCGGTTATGCTGTATTCAAAGTCCAGTTCGATATGATTTTTAGTTAGTTCAGCTTCAATGATATGGTTAATATCCTCTTTAGGGATATAAGCGACCCTAGACCAGAGGAAATCAATAATGGCTTGTTTGCGGCTTTCCCAATCGACGGCATCCGGGTTGTAGCCAAGGTTTTGAGCTATTTTGTTGATAATGCCGGACTTGATTTCGGTAAAAGAGTTTTCGAGGTCATTCTGGTACTTCCCTCGTTGTACTTCAAAGGCATTCTGGATCCAGGACATTTGCAGCAGCATTAAGCCCAGCAAAGACAGGGTGATCAGGATGACAATGGAAGGGAATACTCTTTTCATAACAAGAAGTAATGTTCAAAGATAAGGTATAGATGCTTAAGCATCCGTAATCCAGAGACTTAAACTTCCGTGAAATATAGTACTGGCATGCGACAATTTGCGCATGCCAGCAAAAGCTAAAGCTATCCATTGCAGCTAACTGTACAATTCCCGACTCCTACATTATCGGTTCGGATCACTGAATGCCGGGTTGGTTAAGAAGTCCGTGTCTGAAAGCGCTTTCAGAAAAGCCACCAGGTCTGCTTTTTCTTCCTGGTTCAGGTTTAGACCGGAACCGAAATCAGGCATATGTTCATCCAAGTTAGGGCTGTCTTGTCGGACGGCGCCACTATAAAAATCCACGACCTCTTCCAGGGTAGCAAAGCGGCCATCATGCATATAGGGGGCTGTTTGAGCAATATTTCTTAACGTGGGCACTTTAAACTTACCCCGGTCCGAAGGTTTCCCGGTAAATCTCATCAACCCATCATCTTTAAATTGGACATCCAGGCCATTGTTGCGAAATTGCTTATCTGTGAATAGTGTATTCATCAGGTGGCAATTATTGCACAGGCCTTTTCCGGTAAAAACAGATAACCCTCTTTGTTCAGGTAAGGTTAAAGCCGCTGCCTGCTCCTGGTAATAGAATTGATCAAACCGTGAATTGTAGGAGACCAATGTCCGTTCAAACTGGGCCAGAGCTTTTACGACCAGCTGGCTGTCTACAGTCCGGGTACCGAAGGCCTTGAAAAAAAGCTCAGGGTAACGCGGATCCTCCTGTAAGCGCTGCACTACAATATTCCAGTCATTGGCCATTTCCACCGGGTTGGTTACCGGATCATGTGCCTGGTCTTCCAGGCTATTCCGCCTGCCATCCCAGAAAAAATGATCAGACCAGGCCAGGTTGATAACCGGCATGGCATTCCGGTCCCCCAGTGCCCCGTTGGTACCCTCACTGAAGGCTTTGGCGTCATCAAAGGAATTTGCCTGTTGGTGGCAGGAAGCACAGCTCAGGGTGATGGTATTGCTCAGTTTCTTTTCATAAAACAGTTGCCGGCCCAGGGCTACTCCTTCTGCCGTAAGTGGATTGTCGGAAGGTTGAGGCATTGTCCCGACATATTTCGGGACAAAATCAGGCACCTGTACTTCAAGCGGTGTAGGTGCATAAACGACCTCCGGTTTTTCTTTCCGACAGGCATGTACCGCTACAATACACAGGAGTGTTGCAGCAATGATCATCATTTTTTTCATCCGCCTATTGCTTTATCATTTTTTGAGTGCGGGACCATCCATGGCTATCCGTAAGCCGAACCAGGTACAGGCCTGTTGCCAGACCCGCTAAGGTGATAGAAGGATTGAGGGTCCCCTTAGGGAAGCGGACTTGTTGAATGACCTGTCCTGTCATCGTCATCAGGGTTACCTGTTCAATGGCTACCTCACAAGTTATAGACAGGGATGAAGTGGCCGGGTTAGGGATCATGGTAAATGAAACCGGGGCATGAACTTCCCTGGCAGCGGTGCCTCCCAGGGCATCATTGATGGCTGCCTGAAGGCCTTGGGCTGTATTGGCATTACCGTTCTTTTGGTTGAAGTACAGAGTAGCATCTTTGCCGCCGATCACAACCGTATGAGGCATGCCGGAGCCTCCGAAATCATTTTCATTAATAAGATTTCCCGAATTGGAGAATAAGGTCATCTTGAGGGTGTCCCCGATATTATTGTTATGTATCCAGGAACTGAGGTTGCTGCAGGAGGCATCTCCGATGTCATCAGCCAGGTAATACAGGACCTTTCCGGGATGGCTTTCTGCGTATCCTTGCACCACTTCATAGGCTGTTTTGGAAGGAGCTACACAGGAACCACAAGGCATTACCCAGGTAAACACGATGATTTTTCCTTCATTGAGTTCATCAAATAAGTGATGCGAATTTCCGTTGCAATCCGGAGCCGTCCAGTCGGGAGCAGTACTTTGAGCTTGAAGGGTAGGTATGCCAGTGAGTAAGGCAGTCAATAGAATGAGTATAGATTTCATCGATTATGATTTTGGAGGATGTAAAAATGTAACTACAGGAAACAACAACAGGGGAGCAAATTGCTGGCCGGTATGGTGTCTGTAATTATGTACAATAAGAAGAACCGGGAGGCTTACCTTTCTGATAAAGAGTAGAGGCTAAACCCGGAATAGGGTATCAGATACGAAAGACTGCATGGAGTATATAGAGCGGAAGGTGTCGGCAGGCCAGTGGGGGCGGCTTTAAAGGGCAGGCTC
>CAZFKK010000096.1:3465-9573 GCA_964519735.1 uncultured Taibaiella sp. | reverse complement strand
AGACCGTATACTGCTTGGGAATAAAAAGGATAATTTCTGGGAGATGGGAGATACGGGCCCTTGCGGTCCCTGCAGTGAAATACATGTAGATTGCCGCCCGGAGCAAGAAAGGCAGGCCCAAAGCGGCGCCTTGCTGGTGAATGCCGATCATCCCCAGGTCATAGAGATCTGGAATAATGTATTTATGCAGTTCAACCGGATGAAGGACGGGGCCTTACACCCCTTGCCCGCAACGCATGTGGATACGGGGATGGGTTTTGAGAGACTGGTCCGGGTATTGCAGGAGAAAACTTCTAACTATGACACCGATATTTTCTCGGGCACTATTCAACTTACCGAACAGATTACCCGGAAGTCTTATGATTCCGGAACGGGTAAACAAGCTGTCGCCTTCCGGGTATTAGCGGATCATATCCGGGCTATCGCGTTTACCATTGCTGACGGGCAATTGCCGGCGAACACCGGGGCCGGCTATGTCATCCGCCGCATATTAAGGCGTGCGGTACGCTATTATTATTCTTACCTGGACTATAAATCACCCTTATTACACCAACTGCTTCCGCATATCGCGCAGCAATTTGCCCAGGTGTTTCCTGAATTATACAGCCAGAAAGATTTTGTAGCGAAGGTGATCAAGGAAGAGGAGGAAGCCTTCCTCCGTACCCTGGAGAAAGGCTTGAAACGGATGGATGAATTAATGCTCCTTGCTGCAGATAAAAACATATCGGGTAAAAGTGCGTTTGAACTGAATGATACTTACGGTTTCCCCCTGGACCTTACCCGTTTGATCGCGGCTGAAAATGAATTTACTGTTGATGAATCGGGTTTCGAATCGGAAATGAAACTGCAAAAGGCCAGGAGCAGGGCGGCCACAGCTATTGATACCGAAGACTGGGTCGTGGTCGCTGAAGGCAACAGTACTGAATTTGTGGGCTATGACGATTTTCTGATCCCTTCAAAAGTGACCCGTTACCGCAAGGTAAAAGCAAAGGGAAAAGAACAATTCCAGATTGTCCTGGAGCAAACCCCATTCTATGCGGAAAGCGGCGGCCAGGTGGGAGATGCCGGTACCCTGGTATTTGGCGAAGAGGAAGTAACGATCACGGATACGAAAAAAGAAAATAATCTTATCATACATTTTGCAGATAAATTGCCCGGGCAGATCGAGGCTCCTTTAATTGCTAAAATAGATTGGGAGCGGCGCTTGCTTACTTCTTATAATCATACGGCTACTCATCTGATGCACGCCGCCCTGCGGCAGGTACTGGGCCATCATGTAGTGCAAAAGGGTTCTTTAGTAGCGCCACAGATGCTCCGGTTTGACTTTTCTCATTTTGCTAAAATGACAGAAGCGGAGATCAGGGAAGTAGAATTGATCGTGAATGAGAAAATTAGGGCTAATATACCTGTTGTGATTAAGGAGCTGCCCAAGGAAGAGGCGATTGCTTTAGGGGCTATGGCTTTATTCGGTGAAAAATATGGGGCTACTGTGCGGACAGTCATCATTGATCCTGAATATTCTATAGAGCTGTGCGGCGGCACCCATGTAGGGAATACGGGCATGATAGGGGTCTTTACCCTGGTGTCCGAAAGCGCCGTAGCGGCCGGGGTGCGCCGGGTAGAAGCCCTGACCGGCCCGGCAGCCATTCTCTATTTTGCCGATAAAGTAAGCCAAAGCAAACAGATCGGAGAACTGCTGAAAGCCAAAGATCCCTTAAAGGCCATCGAAAAACTGATAGAGGAGAAAGCGGCGCTGGAAAAACAGCTCGAACGTATGGAGGCCCGGCAACTGGCGGCCCTTCGTAAGGAACTGTGGGACCGGGCAGTAGTGTTGCAGGTACAGGATCAGGCCGGGGACCCCTTAGCGGTTAGTTTTATCGGGGCTGTTGTAGAAGTCGGCCATCCGGATGCCTTGAAGAAATTATGCTTTGACTTTAAGCAGCAACAGCAGGATTACCTGGTCGTACTTTGTGCCCTTATCGAAGGCAAAGCCCATGTTGCGATAGGTATGAGCGACCCGGTAGTGATGCGGACAGGATTAGATGCCGGAAAAATAATCAAAGAAACTGTGGCACCCCTGATCCGGGGTGGGGGTGGAGGGCAAAAGACCCTGGCTACCGCCGGAGGCACGCACACAGGAAACCTGGATGAGGTGCTGGTGCAGGTTAAAGCCCGGTTGCAATAGCAGGAAGATTATGGGTGAACAGGAAGGCCATAGGAGGTATTATTGCTCAAATATGGCCTTCAGTTCGTTAAATGCTTTTTGATTGTCCACATTCATTACAGATTGATACAGATCTTGTTTTTCCTTACCGGTCAGGTGAAGGTTAAGAGCGGCGGATTTATCTTTGTCCGCCGGGATATATTGAAAGGTTATTTTTTTAAACTGATGTTCAGAGAAAGTGTTGCCCACATAATCCATCAGGTAGGATTGATTGAACGTTTGAAAGGCCGCCCATTTATTCTGAATGGCAAATATAGGATCCAGTAGCCGGCTATAGAGAGAGTTCTTCCCGGAAGAAGGATAAGGGTCATGCTGACGGGTATCCCTGATCTGGATCAGGATGACTTCCCGGGTATTGGTGCGTAGCCATTCCTTAAAGGTAGACAGGTAACGCACACTGCTTTCCAGGCCGAAGTTATCCCTCAGGCCTGCATCCATAATATTCATTTTAGGTACAGAAGGCAATTCTACCGTGGGCAATATCACAGGGAAGGTGGCGCTCATTCTCAATGCAGAACTGAGCTGTAGCTGCAGGGGATCGTTTTGGGCAAAGAAACGGGCATAGTCCACACCGTCGATGATGGGCATATCCTGTTTCAGGCTGTTTTCCGAGCGGGTCATATAACTTGCCGGGAGGGTGGTCATGATCAGCTTTCTGCCATCATTAATAATCGTGCCATTGATCATCAGCAATGGAGAGATCCCTTTTGCTTCTGCAGCCTGGTAATCGATAAGCCGGGTGCCTAATAAATTATTGGTATTGGCGGTTAACGCCCTGTCAAAGGCATAACCCCTGTCTTTCTTATACCTCTCCCCGGCAAAAGTGATCTTATTAAAGGGGGAAATGATATCTACACAGGCCAGGGAGAAAATTACGGCGTTCAACAGGTCTTTGCCTACCTGCTGCTGGTAAATGGTGTCATAAGGATCGGTAATCCTGCCCTGGGCATATTGTGTGTGTATGGCCCGCCATTGTGCTGCTCCGATCATGCCCCCGGAAGCGCCGGTGATCAGCACGGTGTGTTTGAATAAATTGCCTCGGGTAAGGCTGTCGGCGTATTGCAGGCAGCGAAAGGTCCAGTAGGCAGACCGGGAACCGCCACCACTGACCGCCAGTATAACCAGCGGAGGAAGTGCCTTGCTGCCGGCAAGGGATACCCCGGTTTTCCATTGCTCCAGGCGCAGGATTTCCAGGGCTTTATCATTGGCATATAAAGAGTCTGTAAAAAGGTTCTTTAATTGCTGGTAATTATATTCCCGGGCGGGTTGCTGATTATATTTGATGCCATAAGCGATACTGCCCAGGTCCAGTACCTTATACTTCACCAATAAGGTCACCAGCGCAAACACGATTAGCCAGCCGATGATTTCCCAGCTACGCAGGAAATACTTAAAGGCGCCTACTGCGGTCATCATAACACTGAAAAGAATCAGGAACCCGGCGCCTGCAGGAATACGCAAAACGGGATTATCCATAAAGATGCCCATAATTAACAAGAGGGCTATGGCAATGAAAATAGCAAACATGGCATTGCGGTGATGCCGCCTTAATACAACATTCAGAAAGCGGGTATTGTATTCGTAAGGAGCGGCTATTTTTTTTACCCGGAGCATACTGCTCAGGTAACTTTCCGCCCTCAGGATATCATATTCCTTATCCAGGGAGTCATAGGGAATAAACCCACGGATACGGGAGGGATTGGCAAGCCTGGTTAAAAGTGTTTTTATAATATCGCGGTCAACACGAAAGAAATAAGCGAAAGAGATCAGTAAGAGCAATATATGGCCTGTATAAAATCCGGATAGCATATACATGATCCTTCCGGCGCTGATGGTTTCATTCAACCATAAATAGCGGGCGGTGAGCAAGCCGTACAAGACAAGGTAGGCGAACGGGATAAGAGAATTGTTAATGCAATATTTCAAAAAAGAATGTCTCGTCGCCCCCAGGAAAGGGATACGTTTGCTATGCACAATAAAGGTGGTAATATGCCAGCTCATGATGAATACGGTAGTCGCGACCCCGGAAAGGAAAAAGCTGGGAAAGCTTATCTCGCCCAGGTATTCCGGAGACAGGAACAAGGAAAGTGCTCCGAAATGAGTAGCGAAATGGCCACTGATTACGGCAAACATAATGATCCAGAATATCAGGATCACCTGGTATTTTCGGAAATGCAGAAGGACTAACTGGACAGGTAAGAACCGGTAAAGCCGGATAAATCGTTGACGCATGATTCCTGGTGCTTTTATCGGATTAAGGTAATTAAATATTTTGACCTGGCATAATTCAATAAGAAGGCCTGAACCCTGCTCATGGTTTAATAGGGTAAATTTCCGTATTTTGCACTTCTAAAATGTTAAACCAACCCCAATAATACTGTTGACTATGGCGGGAAATATTCTGATTATTGATGATGAAAGAAGTATTCGTAGTACATTATCCGAAATATTAGGTTTTGAAGGGTACACGATTACGGAGGCTGAAAACGGCGTTGAGGGCATCAATAGGATAAAGGAGCATACCTTCGATTGTATCTTATGTGATATTAAAATGCCGAAAGCGGATGGCATGGAGGTACTGGAAAAAGCAAGGGAGGTATGCCCGGATACGCCCTTTATCATCATCTCGGGACATGGTCATATCGAAACGGCAGTAGAGGCAGTGAAACGGGGTGCCTACGATTATATTTCCAAACCGCCTGATCTTAACCGGATGCTGATTACCATTCGTAATGCTATGGATAAGAAACACCTGGTATCGGAAACTCAGACACTTAAGAAGAAGATTTCTAAAAAAAATGAGATCATTGGCGCTTCTGCATTATTGAGATCTGTACTGGATATGACCGATAAGGTGGCTCCTACGGATGCAAGAGTGCTGATTACCGGTGCTAACGGATCGGGAAAGGAACTGGTAGCCCGGCGCATTCATGAACTCAGTAACCGCAGCAAGGCGCCGCTCATAGAGCTGAATTGTGCAGCCATACCTTCTGAGTTAATTGAGAGTGAGTTATTCGGACATGAAAAAGGCTCCTTTACCTCAGCGATTAAACAAAGAACAGGAAAATTTGAACAGGCTGATGGCGGCACCCTGTTCCTGGATGAGATCGGGGATATGAGCCTTTCTGCCCAGGCTAAGGTCTTACGGGCACTTCAGGAAGGGAAGATCACCCGGGTAGGCGGAGATAAGGAGATCAGCGTCAATGTCAGGGTGATTGCAGCTACCAATAAGAACCTGAAAGCGGAAATAGCTGCGGGTAATTTCCGGGAGGATCTGTATCACCGTTTGAGCGTTATCCTGATCAATGTCCCCTCTTTAAATGAAAGAATTGAGGACATTCCCCTGCTTTCCCATCATTTTCTGGCGCAGATCTGTAGCGAATATGGGATGGCTGATAAGACGATGGAGACGGACGCCATTAAAAAGTTACAGGAATACAACTGGACCGGGAATATCCGGGAGTTGCGTAATGCCATCGAGCGCCTGGTTATCCTTTCTGCGGATAAAATTAATAGTAAAGATGTGGATCAATACATATTTCCGAAATAAGACTTATGGCTATAAATAATTCGGAAAAGAAACTGCATCGTGCCTGGAGTATGTACGATTGGGCTAATTCGGCCTATAACCTGGTGATTACTTCTACGATATTCCCGGTTTACTACATTGCAATCACGGGAGATCGGGATGATCAGACCCTGGATTACGTGACCTTCTTTGGCTGGAAGGTAATCAACAGTGCCTTGTTGAATTATGCCCTGGCATTTGCTTACCTTCTTATAGCGATCCTTTCCCCGATCCTGTCCTCCATAGCGGATTATAAAGGCAATAAGAAAGGATTTATGAAGCTGTTCTCTTATATGGGGGCAGCAGCATGTTGCGG
>CAZFKK010000096.1:0-3455 GCA_964519735.1 uncultured Taibaiella sp. | reverse complement strand
TCTACGGTAAGGAGCAGTTAGCGCTGGGGATTTTCCTTTCTGTTGTGGCGGCGATAGGCTATTGCGGCAGCCTGGTGTTTTACAATGCCTATCTTCCCGAAATAGCAGCAGAGCGGGAGCAGGACCGCTTGAGTGCCCAGGGATTTGCCTATGGCTATATAGGCAGTGTCCTGCTACAGGTCATTTGTTTTGTCCTGATCCTGAGCCTGGATCCTGATCCGGGAAACCTGGGGCCGCGTATCTCCTTCCTGCTGGTGGGCTTGTGGTGGTTCGGATTTTCCCAGGTTACCTTCCGGAGGCTTCCCAAAGGATTGCCTATTGCGGGTAACCTGAAGCATAGCCTGCTGTATAACGGCTTTCATGAATTGAGAAAGGTGGGGCAGCAGATTAAGGGGATGCCTTTCCTGAAAACCTACCTTACGGCTTTTTTCTTTTATAGCATGGGGGTACAAACAGTGATGCTGGCCGCTGCCGAATTTGGCAGTAAAGAAATTAAAAAGAAGGTCGATGGCGAATGGGTGAATATGGGAGCTACAGACCTGATTATGACTATATTACTGATCCAGTTGGTGGCTATCGGCGGGGCTATGCTGATGGCACGCCTGACTAAAATAATCGGTAATATAAAAGTGTTGATGTTGACTGTATTGTTGTGGATTGTTATTTGTATCCTGGCCTATTTTACCCGTACTGCCCAGCAATTCTATATGATAGCCGTACTGGTGGGGCTGGTCATGGGAGGTATTCAATCCATCAGCCGTTCTACCTATTCCAAAATGATGCCGCAGACCAAAGATACCGCTTCCTTTTTCAGTTTTTATGATGTTACGGAAAAGCTGGCCATTGTCATTGGTATGTTTTCTTTTGGGCTGATCGAACATATTACGGGCAGCATGCGTAATTCTATTGTGATCCTTGCCGTTTTTTTTATCCTGGGTTTTGCTTTTTTATTCCTGGCCAATAGAAAAGGAAAATTGCCTGCAGCGCCTCTTGTTCCATCATAAGATGCGATTTCAAACCAATAAATTCCGGGATATGCGGCAAAGATTTAAAATCTTATTGATTATGGGAGTAATGGCCAGTCTGCTGGGAGGAACGGGGTGTGTTTCTATGAAGAAACGCCCTTTACGTTTGTACCATAAAGCGCTCGCTTCGGGGCAGACCTTTGACGCAATTATTGTACCAGGCATTCCCTTTGAGCCTGATCAATGGAGTGACCTGATGAGAGACCGGGTTTTGTGGAGTTATCATTTATATAAGAAAGGCATCGCAAAGAATGTCATTTATTCGGGAAGCGCGGTGTATACCCCCTATGTCGAAGCCTGGATTATGGGTTTGTACGCGACACAACTGGGCATACCGTCCTCGAATATTTTTTATGATACTTTGGCAGAACATAGTACGGAGAATATCTTTTATGCTTATCAACTTGCCCGTCGCCTGGGTTTTAAAACCATAGCATTGGCTACAGACCCCATACAATCTTCTTTTCTGAAGCGATTTACCCGGAAACGATTCGGAACTGCAATTGTACATCTGCCTGTTGTTGCGGATACTTTGGGTATTTATGATCACTTTGCGCCGGAAATAGATTCGTCAACGGCTTTCAGGCAGGGCTTTATCCCCATTACGGAACGGGAGGGTTTTTGGAAAAGGCTTAAAGGAACTATGGGTGGAAATATCCCTTGGGAGGACAAAAGCAGGAAAAAAGCGCAGCCCCTTTAAAATTCCATAACATCTTTTTGTCTATTTGATAGTACCTTTGCAAAAGATTTTAATGTTTCACTTATAAATATTTTCGAAAAATGAAAGTAACTGTAGTGGGTGCCGGAGCAGTAGGCGCTACCTGTGCTGACAATATTGCCCGTAAAGAGCTCGTTCAGGAATTGGTACTATTAGATATTAAAGAAGGTTTTGCGGAAGGCAAAGCCCAGGATATGATGCAGACAGCGGCATTGTTAGGTTTTGATACAAAAATAACCGGTTCCACTGCTGATTACAGCAAGACTGCCGGTTCAGATGTGGTGGTGATCACTTCAGGCCTTCCCCGGAAACCGGGTATGACACGTGAAGAATTGATCGGAACAAATGCCCGTATTGTTGAAGATGTTGTCAAAAATATTCTGCAGTATTCCCCTGAAGCTATCATCCTGGTGATTTCTAATCCTATGGATACGATGACCTACCTGGCGCTTAAGAGCACAGGTCTGCCTAAGAACCGTATCATTGGTATGGGCGGTGCTTTAGATAGTGCCCGCTTCAGGTACCAGTTAAGCCAGCGCCTGGGTTGCAGCCCTTCTGATCTGAATGCGGTAGTGATTGGCGGCCACGGAGACACTACCATGATTCCGCTGATACGTTATGCTACCTGGAATAGTGTTCCCGTTACTGATTTCCTTACAGAAGAAGAACAACAACAGATCATAGCAGATACGATGGTTGGTGGTGCTACGTTGACTAAACTATTGGGCACTTCAGCTTGGTATGCTCCCGGAGCCGCCGGAGCTGCTGTGGTAGAAGCGATCCTGCGTGATGAGAAAAAACTGATCACTTCCTGTGTTTTACTGGAAGGTGAATATGGCCAATCTGATATATGCATGGGTGTTCCTGTAATTATCGGGCGTAATGGCGTAGAAAAGATTCTTGATTTCAAATTGAATGAAGAGGAACAGGCTATGTTTAATAAATCAGCCGAGGCCGTGCGTAGTATGAATAATGTATTGAATGCACCTGCAGGCGTATAAGTAAACTACCTTGTAGCTTATTATTGAAGAAGGGTTGAACACAAGAACGTTGTTCAACCCTTCTTTATATATCGGGGAATTCAGTCCTGATTTTTTAAATTCAGCCCTGATCTTTCAATAAGGAGGCAATTGCCCTATGCACCTTTTCAAAATCAAACCGGGCAATTATTTTGTTCATCATATTTTGGATCTCTTCGTTGCACAGATTGCCTATGCTTCCCTCATGGGTATGATTCAGGCCCTGGGGGGCTTGAAAAGTACCTGCTGCAATGTCCAGGCCTACCTGTTTATAGGCGTCGCGGAAGGGGATGCCCTGCAGGGCTAATTGATTGACCGCTTCAACGCTAAAGAGATGTTTGTATTTTTCGTCCCTAAGGATGTCTTCTTTCACCTGGATATTACTGAGCATCAGGCCGGCCATGTCCAGGCAGTCTTTTAAGGTCTTTATTGCCGGAAATAAATGATCTTTGAGCAGTTGAAGATCTCTGTGGTAACCGGAAGGCAGGTTGGTGGTCATCATCATAATTTCATTGGGTAATGCCTTGATGCGGTTACAATGACTCCTGATCAACTCAAATACATCCGGATTTTGTTTGTGGGGCATGATACTGCTGCCCGTTGTTAACTCCGCAGGGAAGGAAACAAAAGAAAAATTCTGATTCAGGTACAGGCACATATCCATACTTAGCCGCGCCAGCGTATCTGCTACAT
>CAZFKK010000095.1:0-9602 GCA_964519735.1 uncultured Taibaiella sp. | reverse complement strand
AGTATCTTATGGCCGTAAGCCTGATGCCCTACGTCCCAAACCAATTGGTCATAAGGAGTTTGCATCACATAATGTAATGCCACTGTTAATTCTACCACTCCGAGGCTGGCCCCAAAATGCCCACCATTAACGCTTACCGAATCAATAATAAATTGTCGCAATTCGTTGCATACCTGCTGCAACTGCATCTTCTCCAGCTTACGTAAATCGGACGGAAATTCTATTTTATTCAATAAAGAACCCGCCTGAATCTCTCCCATTAGCATTAATTATATTTAATATAAGTAACAAAAGTAAGGAAATATATTCTTTTCCTAACCCCTGCGGGTCGAATGTTTCCAAGAATTTGGCAATCCTTTATAGCAGGGGAGCCGCAAAATAGCATTTCCGGGCCAACATCTGTTGCTATTCTTTAATATACCTAAGGGTAGATTCCAGTACTGTATTCCCCTGACGACAAGGGTGTCAATTTAAAAAATATTTGTTTGTTGCGGTACATATGTGCAACTTGCAGCCATGACGCTTAGCCCTTCCCTGGAAGAAATTAAAGCAGGTGCAGTATTGCTGGTGGACAAGCCACTCACCTGGACTTCCTTCGACGCCCTGAATAAGATCCGTAAACAGGTTCATACCAAGATCGGACATTGCGGCACCCTGGATCCCCTGGCTACAGGACTGTTGATCTGCTGTACCGGGAAAATGACCAAGCGTATTACCGAGTACCAGAAACAGGAAAAGGAATATACCGGAATTATTTGCCTGGGGGCCACTACCCCTACTTACGACCTGGAATCGACACCGGAAAACCACCAGGCCTATGCCCATCTTTCTGATGCGGAAATAAAGGCTGCTACCGTCCCGTTTACCGGTCCTATCCTCCAGATACCTCCGGCACATTCTGCGATCAAAAAAGAGGGAAAGCGGGTATATGAGCTGGCCAGAGAAGGAAAAGAAGTCAAATTGGATCCCAGGCCTGTAACGATCGCAGTATTTGAAATCACAAAAATAGACCTTCCCCGGGTACATTTCCGCGTAGTCTGCAGTACCGGGACTTATATCCGTTCGCTGGCCCATGATTTTGGAGCCGCTTTGGGTTGCGGTGGCCACCTGCAGGAGTTACGCAGAACTAAAATCGGCGATTATGATGTCAAAGACGCCCGCACTGTAGCACAATGGGTTCATTTATTAAGTCAGCCCAGGCAGGAGGAAGCAGAAGGTGTAGTTTAATACGATAAGAGAAAAGGATCTTTAACCTGCTGATTAGTTTAGGCAGGTTTATCTTTATCCAGGTAAAGGTCAAAGGTATCCCCTCTTAATCCGATACGCATAGCTTCGAGTGGAATGATCTCATTGGGCGCTATATTGCCTAAGTTTACATTACAGCCCAGAAGCTCCAGGAAATAAAGTTGCTGGGCTTTCTGAGGCGCTTCCCAAATGATTTTTTCAGCAGGTATTTTAGTCAGTATTTCCTGAACCAGGCCTTCCCTTACTTCTCCGGAACCGCGATAGATCCCGATATTACCCGCTTCCCTGGCTTCTGCAATCACATAAGTGGAACCGGCTTTAAGCTCAGCCGTCATTTGCTCGATCCATTTATAAGGGGGCATAATATGGGTAGCATCCTTGGATCCCACCTCAGACAGCACTGTAAATCCTTCATTGACAAGACGTTCGATATGCCTGCATTTCTGATCGTGGGGAATAGAGATGGAGCCGTCAGAAACCTCTACCCAATTCAACCCATATTCTTTTACAGAATTGATGTAATCTTCCATTTGATCGCGGACGAGGAAGGCTTCAAACAAAGTACCCCCAAAGTACACCGGAATATTATTTTCTTTATATAATTGCAATTTCTCTTTCAGGTTAGGCGTCACGTAAGAGGTGCCGAATCCCAACTTCACGACATCTACATACGGTTTCGTGACAGATAGAAAATTTTTTACTTCCTCAACGCCCATCCCTTTGTCCATTATCATAGTAAGACCGTGAGAACGTGGAGCTTGTGTGCGATCTGGGATTTGCTTTAATGGAAAGTTCATAAATGCTTATAATTAAAGTTAGGAAGGTGATGAGGACAAAAATCCGTATTTCGCTGGCAAAAATAAGGGATAATCAATTATTAACCACCTTATCGTAATTTCGCAGCTATGGTAGATAGAAAAATAGCACCACCGATTCATGATGCGGTTACATTTCAATACATATTGCCGCCCCTTCAGAAAGAGTACCTGAAAAATAATATTCCTTTATACTGGCTCAATGCCGGCACCCAGGATGTCGTACAGATAGATTGGGTTTTTGAAGCGGGTTTATGGCAGGAATCCCATACCGGCATAGCGCAGGCGGTCGCTTCTTTACTCAAAAATGGCACTTCATCCCGGAATTCGCTTGAAATCAATGAAGCCATTGAATTTTATGGGGCGTCCTTAAGGATAGCTGCCAATAATGATTTTACGACGGTTACGCTGCATAGCCTTACCAGGCATTTGCCCTCTTTGCTGCCGGTGATCAGGGAGATCATTACAGAAGCTACCTTTCCGGGGGATGAATTGGATATTTATAAGCAAAATGCGCTCCAGCGATTATTGGTAAGCCTTCGAAAAGCCGAGTTTGTAGCTAACCGGCATATAGATACCTGTCTTTTCGGCCCTAATCATCCTTATGGGCGTTTTACCGAGATTGCCGATATCGAACAACTGCAAACGGAAGGCTTACGGCAATACCATAGCCAATATTATCATTCGAATAATTGTCGCATATTTATGGCCGGCAAGATCAATGAGGACCATATTGCGCTGGTCAGCCGCATTTTCGGGCAGGAACCCTGGGGCCGGTATAACGGGACGCCACCGGAGTCCGTACAGTATAGCAAAGAACCGGCTTCCGAAAGGAAATACCGCATTCAGAATGATGAGCAAGGAGTGCAGGGCGCTATTCGCATAGCCAGGACATTCCCGGATATGAAACATCCTGATTTTTTACCCTCGAAGGTACTTAATACTATTTTTGGCAGCTATTTTGGCTCCCGGCTGATGACGAATATCAGGGAGGAAAAGGGTTTTACTTATAGTATTTCCTCTTATATCTATAACCACAAGCATGAAGGCGCCTTACTGATCGGTACAGAAGCCGGTCGTGAAGTATGCGAACAAACCATAGCCGAAGTTTATAAAGAAATGGATAAACTCTGCCGGGAGCCCGTACCTGATGAAGAGCTTTCCTTAGTAAAAAATTATATCCTCGGCAGTTTGCTGGGTGACCTGGAGGGGCCGTTTTCCATTATGCAAAGGTGGAAGAATATCCTGCTCAATGATCTGCCGGAGGATCAGTTTGCCCGGAGTATAGACGTCTACAAGCATGTGACTGCAGAAAAACTGCAGGAAATGGCCTTAAAATACCTGGATAAAAATGATTATTATGAAGTGGTAGTTATTTAGATACGGAACCTAATGATTACCTTTGTTTCCCATTTTAACTATATGGCTATGCAATTTTTAGATTTTGAAAAACCCCTGGAAGACCTGGCGGTCCAATTGGAAAAGATAAAGGCTCTTGCGGAAAAGAACCATGTGGACATGTCTTCCTCTGTCAGAGAGCTGGAATCATCCATAGATAAGACCCGTGAACATATTTATCAAAACCTTACCCCCTGGCAGAGAGTACAGCTTAGCCGCCACCCGGAAAGGCCCTATACCAACTTCTACATCAGCCGTATCTGCACTAAATTTACTGAATTATTCGGTGATCGTAATGTAGGTGATGATAAGGCCATTGTAGGTGGTTTTGCAGAGATCGGCGGAGAGCAGGTGATGCTCATCGGCCATCAGAAAGGAACCAATACCAAAATGCGCCAGTTGCGCAATTTCGGTATGGCCAATCCCGAAGGTTACCGTAAAGCGCTTCGCCTGATGAAGCTGGCGGAAAAATTCAACAGGCCTATTGTTACCCTTATCGATACTCCGGGAGCTTTCCCGGGCCTCGAAGCAGAGGAGCGCGGACAAGGGGAAGCCATTGCCCGCAATTTGTTTGAAATGATCAACCTGCGCGTTCCGGTAATATGCATTATTATTGGAGAAGGGGCCAGCGGCGGTGCCTTAGGTATTGGTATAGGCGATAAAGTAGCTATGCTGGAGAACACCTGGTACACCGTGATCTCCCCCGAGAATTGCTCTACTATTCTCTGGCGGAGCTGGGACTATAAAATACAGGCTGCAGAACAATTGAAGCTGACCTCTAAAGATATGTCCGGGTTCGGTTTGGTGGATGATGTCATACCGGAGCCATTAGGCGGCGCTCATGCGCAACCCGAAGTAATTGCCCTTACCTTAAAAGAATATATTCTCAGTACGATAAAAGAACTGAAAAAAATAAATGTAGATAAGCGGATTGATCAGCGTATAGAGAAATTCTCCAGGATGGGCTTTTACGACGAGCTATAAAGGATTTTTCGCAGGATCAGGAAAATACTTTGAAATAAGATCTATTCATTACAAAACCATAATATAAAAAATGTTTGAAGGTACAGGTGTTGCATTAGTCACACCATTTGCAAAAGACAAGCATGTTGATTTTGCCGCATTAGGCAGGATCATCGATGGCGTTATAGAAGGGGGGGTAAATTACCTGGTGGCCCTGGGTACTACCGCCGAAACACCTACACTTACCGCAGAAGAGAAGCAACAGGTACTGCAATTTATCCTGGACCATAATAACAACCGTTTGCCGGTGGTGGTCGGCATAGGCGGCAACAATACACAGGAGCTTTTAGATACCCTGAAGGTATATCCCATGGATCGTATCAGTGGTATCCTCAGCGTGGTGCCTTATTACAATAAGCCTTCCCAGGAAGGTATTTACCAGCATTTCAAAGCATTGGCAGAAGCCACAGACAAGCCCATTATCTTGTACAATGTGCCGGGAAGAACCGTAACGAATATTACCCCGCAGACCGTCGTACGTTTAGCAAAAGAGTTTAAGAATATTGTCGCTATTAAAGAAGCCAGCGGCCATTTCCCCCAGTGCATGGAATTGGTACAGGCGCTGCCGGAAAGCTTTACGGTATTGTCAGGCGATGATGCCCTGATCCTGCCGCAAATGGCCATTGGCTTCAAGGGTGTCATTTCGGTGGCTGCCAATTGTTTCGCCCGGGATTTCTGCGCTATGGTACAACATGGCCTGAAACAGGAAATGGAGGCTGCCCGTGCCCTGCATTACCGGCTATTAACACCGGTCAATCTATTGTTCGCAGAAGGCAACCCTACCGGCGTAAAATATGTCCTGCACCTTCAGGGGCTCTGTGACAATGAATTAAGGTTGCCTTTGGTCCCTGCTACAGCAGAATTGGAGACGGATATCAAAGCATCTTTAGCCTATTAATTTTAAGGTAGTAAAATAATAAATACTATAAATGCCGGGTACTGATGGGTATCCGGCATTTGTTTTTCCTGGGATGATAGGGAAAGAATTTAGTTTATTGGTCTTATTTTAGGGAGGGAAATACCTCTGCTTCTCATTAAATTTTTCACTTTTCTTCTCCAACTTGCTTTTGCTAGTGTCCAGCTTTTACTCGAAGATATTAAGTCAATTCTATCGTTTGAATGGGAAGGTCGAAAAGGAAGAGATGTATAGTCGATATTGTCAAATTCCAATAATAAAGAAATGTCTTTCGATGGACTTGGGTCATTGTCTAAATCAAAAAGATTTTTATGGATATCCTGATTAAAGGTTCTTTCTTTTATTACTAACTCATCGAGTAAACTCTCAAGAGACAATTCCTCAGTTATCAAATCTAAATCATAAATATCCTTTTTTGCTTTTCTGCTGCTGGCACTTAGCAATTTCAATATTCCTATGTCTTTAATAGAGATAATTCTTATGCCATTGTAATTTTCAATGGGTGCTACTAGCTGTATGTTTTGAACGAGTTCAACTTTAATGTCTTTCCCTTCTTTGGCAATCAGTGAACGTAGAAAACAGTATTGATTCCCTGACTCAGTATTGATTACTTCGCAGAATTTCAAAGAGGAGCCGAAGTGTTTTTTTAATTTTAAACTAATTTTTTTAAATCCTTCTTGTCCAATAATTTTATTTGAAAATAAATCTATGTCAATAGAAATTCGGTGATTATATCTTACAGCTAGACTCGTTCCTCCTGCTAAGGCAAAGCCAGAAAGTTCATTAATATCCTGTAACTCAAGAATTAATTGATAAAGCTCATGGCCTACTGTCTTCAATTTTTCTGCTTTTTGCAAATCTTTGGAAAAAGGGGATAGCATACCTTAACGCAACTAGTTTACAAACTTCATTACTAATAAGTTCCTTGGTTTGTTGCAATTGGCTGATTATTTGCGCAGGAGCATAAATGCCTTCTAACTTTTGAATATCCTGTTCAAAAGTAGATTTGTTTGTCATGTATAAAGCCCTTGGAATTATGATATCCTTATCCTGTTCAACATCCAGGCTCTCATAATCCATATCCCAAAACAAATATTTAGGAAAAATCGACGATATTTTTACTGTTGCATTCACTATACAAATTTAGTCAAAATTAATTAGATTCAATAAGTTTGGTTGTCAATCAAAGTAGCGATTTAATACCGGACTATTGATAGTTAAGGCTGTACAACAATTTTCAGGTAATAATAATGTTTTTCCCTTTTTATCCACACCCCTACGAAATATACACCGGGAGCCAACGGGGGACCGGGATAAGCAACGGTTTGTTTTTCTTGGGTGCTTTGCCATTCGGCCATCTTCCTGCCGTACGTGTCTCTAACGACAAAATAGGTTCCAGCAGGAATGGGTTCGGCACTTTCAACCGTAAAGTGGCCATTATTGGGATTAGGATATACCCATAGGTCAGGCTTGATTACGTCGGGCGCCAGGTAATCACAGGGAATTGATTCCTCGTAATTATAATAGAGGGAAGGATCTGTGTAACAACGCAGGTTATGGGCTAACCTCTGAGCTGCAGGACCCATGGGGAGAAGGGCGTCGATAGTACAGGGTGAACTGATTTTTTCCGTATAATGACGTAATGGAAATACCCAGTGGCCGGTAAGTTTTGTCCATACGCGTCTTAGGTTCTGACCATCTAAGACTAAAGTGTCCACCTTTTCGACAACGACACGAAAGAAGGTGTCTCTTAGCTGATATTTATAGGGATTAAAATAAGGTACATGATAGGTTATCGTATCCCCTGCTTTTACATTGAAAATATACAGGGGTAAAAACCGGGAAAAGGTATCATTGTAATAAAACACGGTATCCGAAGAGGTATAGACCAACATAGGAGCGAGGGAGAAACTGTCTGCTCCCAAAGGGATATGAGTTCTTGCAATTTTAGTACAAGGCTGATCCTGCACCAGGGTATCTTTCTCTACCCAATACCTGAGGTAGTACAGGTTATCTTTGTTATTCCCGAAGTGCCAGACCGCACCTTGAGGCGCGAATATTGTCTGTGCCTTTAAACACAGAGGGCTCCAGCAACAGCTTATTACCCAAAACAAAGTCAAAAGTTTATTCATAGATACTTGTTTAGTACTTTAAAAGAACTACCCTGTTTCAAGAGTTCCATAAATTCGGATTGTATTTGTAGAGCTGCGGCGTTTTTAATATAGATCATTCACATTATCATGCTCATAACGCAACAGGTGATTGAAATATTGTTTTATAACGTGGTTAAGAAATATCACGTCTTCGAAAGTTATTCTTTAAAATTAGGCTAAAACAGGAAATCGATTGAACTATTTTACCGGAATTGTATTATTGTCAGACCATAAGGAGGAAGGTTCTGTTCCTCCCTTTTAATATTGCTCATTCTTAAATTTAAAAAAAATAATAACTCATGAACATTACATTAGAACAGGCAGAAGCGGTAATTGCAGCGGCCAAAGCAAAGGCTGTGGAAACAAATACGAAAATGAATATCGCGGTGGTAGATGCCGGTACCAACCTGGTTGCCTTTGCCCACATGGACGATGCATGGCTGGGTTCCATAGATATTTCACAAAAGAAAGCCCGTACAGCCCGCTATTTTAATATGCCTTCGGGCGAGATCGGTAAACTTTCCCAACCCGGCGGTACCTTGTACAATATCGAGCATTCCAACGGGGGATTGATTACTTTTCCCGGTGGTGTATTGATCAAAGATGCTTCCGGTACCATTATCGGTGCGGTAGGTGTTTCCGGCGACAGCGTTGAAAACGACCATCTGGTAGCACAAGCCGGTGCGGACGCCGTTCAATAATTCTCTAACGCAAAAAAAAATTTATGTGTCAAAATCATGGAGTGGCTTATGTAAGCCCCGGTGTCGTTGAAGTAAGAGCAATAGAATACCCGAAACTGGCTTTGGGCAACCGTAAATGTGAGCACGGGGTCATCCTTAAGATTGTCTCGACCAATATTTGCGGTAGCGACCAGCACATGGTACGCGGGCGTACAACAGCGCCGTCAGGACTTGTATTGGGTCATGAGATTACCGGACTGGTTATTGAAGCAGGCCGGGACGTTGAGTTCATTAAGGTGGGCGATTTGGTATCGGTGCCCTTTAACATCGCCTGCGGACGCTGCAGAAACTGTAAAGCCGGGCAAACCGGCATCTGCCTTAATGTAAATCCTGCCCGTCCCGGAGCTGCCTATGGTTATGTCGATATGGGTGGCTGGGTTGGCGGACAAGCCGAATACGTTATGGTACCTTATGCTGATTTTAACCTGCTGAAATTCCCGGATAGTGACCAGGCGATGGCCAAAATAAAAGACCTTACCCTTTTATCGGACATCTTTCCTACGGGTTTTCATGGCGCCGTCACCGCCGGAGTAGGGCCCGGGAGCATTGTGTATGTTGCCGGTGCGGGCCCCGTAGGTTTAGCCTGTGCCGCTTCCTGCCATCTGTTAGGGGCCGCATTGGTTATCGTGGGCGATATGATCGATGAACGGCTGGAGCAAGCCAGAAGCTTCGGATGCGAAGTCATAGATTTGAAAAAGGAGGCTTCCCTTGGAGAACAAATCGAAGCTATAGTGGGGATTCCTGAAGTGGATTGCGCAGTGGATTGTGTGGGCTTTGAGGCAAAAGGACATGGGCATGACAGTGGTGTAGAGCAGCCCGCCACCGTTTTGAATTCTATTATGGAGGTCACCCGGGCAGGCGGGCAATTAGGCATTCCCGGTTTGTATGTCACCGGCGATCCCGGTGGTGTGGATGAGGCGGCAAAAAAAGGTAGCCTGAGCATCCGCATAGGACTGGGCTGGGCCAAGTCTCATTCTATCCATACCGGTCAATGCCCGGTAATGAAGTACCACCGTCAATTGATGAATGCCATTCTTTATGATAAAATCAACATAGCCGATGCTGTTAACGTAGAAGTAATATCCCTTAACGATGCGGTAAAGGGGTACCACGACTTTGATAAAGGAGCAGCAAAAAAGTTTGTTATCGACCCACACGGTATGATTCCCAATTAAATCAGGCCAATCCGTATGCTATGCGAAGCTACTCTGAGGGGTAGCTTCGCATTTTTACTGCCCAATACGCAAACAGAAAATATAATTTCATTTTTAGAAATAAATTTCATTTTTAGAAATAATCATTAATTTTGTGT
>CAZFKK010000094.1:303-9885 GCA_964519735.1 uncultured Taibaiella sp. | reverse complement strand
GGTGAGCGGGAAATACGGTGGTTACGATGAAGTCACCTTGGTAATCGGGGTGGCGTCTAAATTCCATGGGGATAGGATTAAAGGTTAACGATTGCTTATATCATGTAGCTGTTCTCAGTAAGGTTTTCAATCTTTCGGGGAGACGGTTCAGATCCAGGAGTTCCGCCAGTTCGGATTCATCATAGGGTTTATATAAATAGCCTAAAGGCTTGTAGCGGGCGGCCTGCTCTCCGGCAGAGAAATGCCCTGTTGTAAAGACCACTTCGAAATTTATGGTACCGATTGCATCCAGCAATTCAAATGCATTTTTACCAGGCATTCTAACATTAACAAAAACCAGGTCGGGCTTCAGATCCTTTATTTTCCGGATAGCCTCTTCAGGGTCGCTACAAAGGGCCACCACATCCAGCATGGCTGCATAAGACTGAAACATCAGCCGTAAACCCTGAAGTTGTCTTAATTCGTCATCAACTACTATAGCTTTGATCATTGTAGATATTATTCATTGTGGTAAAAAAGTCTATCTTATCAAAGTTACATTGCCTTCATAGATCTCTGAATGATTGTCCTCAAACATTGCTTCCACATGATAGACATATACCCCTGCAGGTTGCGCCAGCCCCTGAAAACGACCGTCCCAGCCGCGTCCTTCGGTGTTTATAGTTTCAAACAGCAATTGCCCCCACATGTTAAAAATTTTCAACTTAAATTGTTGCAGGCCTTTTGAATTGTACTGCCTGGGAAAAAAGTAGTCATTGATCCCATCATTGTTGGGTGAAAAGGCATTGGGTATATCTATATAGCATTTTCGGGTTATTTCAATTGATTCTGTGCTGCTGCAACCTAATGGTTCCTGAGTTACGGTCAGGCTGTATGTACCCGGATGTAGCACTTGAATGTTTTCAGTAGTAGCACCGGTATTCCAAAGATATTTTGTGGTTTGTCCCGAATTGTTGCTAAGGTTACGCAGTACCATTGCACTACTCCTCAAACAAATACTGGAATCCGGGGGTAAAGAAATCTGAGGCAAACCGTACACATACACCGTATCTGTAAAGGTGCTTTCCGGGCAGGTGCGGAAACGAGCGGTAAGGGTTACGGTTAAAGTGCCAGTCTGATCATATGCATGATGTACCACGGATTCTAAAGAGCCGGATAATTGATGTAGATCGCCCCAATCCCAAGTTAGTTTGCTCAAGGTTGGCCCCATTAAGAAATGGCTGAAGGTTATTATCTCTCCTTTACAAATACTATTAGGTTGATGATGGAAAGAGGCGGATAACAGATCGTCCACTATTATAATTTGAGAAAAAGTGTCAATACAGCTGCTGTTAATGAGTCCAATGAGTAGAACTTTATAAATTCCAGCATTGCTAAAAGCAATTTCAAGATTTCTAGCACTGGAAGAATCATTTTCATTAAAATACCAGCTAAACTTATTAAATGACGGTGGTGACGTATTCTGAAATGATATAGGATTATGAGCACAAACCAATGTATCCGATTCAAAGGAAACTTCATCATCTTTTTGAGGATAGTCCACAATAAACGAGTCTATATGGTATTCGCATAAAGAATCAACCTGATAACTTACCCAATAAATGCCATCATTATGGATCTTTTGCTGCACACCCAAGTATTCATTATTCCATTGATAATTCGAACCTATGGAAAGGTTTGCTTTCAACAAAATAGTATCGTATTTGCATTTGCCTATGATGCCTTTGCTGGTAGTTATATGTTTATCTGCTGAAACAACAATAAAAGTATCTATATAATCATCATAGCAATGTAATGTCTTTGTACGGTAACTTAACCAATAGGTACCTGACTGCGTTACTGTACGCGTTGCTCCAGAACTGCTATCCTCCCATACATAATCCTGGCCTGATAAATTAGATGCCTTTAAAAAATGTTGATTTGCTAAACACTTCATTGTATCTATTGTTGAATTTGATATCTTCTCATTAGTTATGATAGTACTTGCGTTAGGCAGGCCGTATCTGGCAAATGTTCCAGGAAATAATAGAAATCCGGAGTCTTGGTTTAAACACGCGGCCCCAGAGAGATTAGGGTGATTAATCACTCCCAAAAAACCATTAGGTTCTCCTTGACTCCTTTCATATTTTCCAGCAGCATAGTAGATTTTATCATCGGGGCCTCTTCTTAATGTAAAAGTGTAATAATCCCCGCCAATTATTTGACGTGAATTAACTATCACCGTGGAATCATTTGAACTCAAGTCATACTGTGCCAATCTATAACAACGAGGTGAGGCATGGCATGTAGTTAGATAAATTTTACTATTATCAGGTGAAAAGCATAGACTATAAATATATGTTTCAGGAAGAACTATAGGATTCGACGCAATGCCTGAATCAGGATCGAAATCATAGAGGGCACGCCTTGATCCTATCGCTATCTTTCTTCGATTTGTAGCTGCGGCCATACTGTAAGGAGAAGCCTCCCCATTAGGTAAGGCAGCAGGGGAGATCACAGGTGTCATATTGATGCCATTAAACTCAATTTTATAGGCTTTCATTACACTTTCAGTTCTTGAAGCAACAAGTAGCCATAGATTACAATCATTTCCAGAAACGGCTGTCATTTCCTCTGTTAACAGGGAGTCAAATAATACTCCTCTATCACTTGAAATTACATCTCCCAATCCTGTGTTCAGATTCATATCAACGATACTATAGAATAGTTTTCCATATGAGTTTTGATATATGCTAGATTCCGCACAGCCTAATGAAAAAATATAGTATTGATCAGTATTCCCAGGTATAGGCATAATAAGCGCACCTTGAGCTGTACTATAAGTTATATTGTGCCCATTGTACCTAGGTCCAAGCAAATTTTTGCCGTTAGGCATTAATTTATGGTTGCGATTCCAGACATCGGTACCGTCGGTGTAAAATAACAACTGCCCTTTTGAATTACATATAGAGGCACAGCCTTCCACACTTTTTATGCTGGTTTTAATGGGCTGCGGTATACCTCCTGAAAAATCGATACCTGCAGAGTCCCCAAATGCCCATACATTGTCATATTGCGCCTTTGCCAGCAAATGCGTGGCTAAAAAAAATAGTATAAAGGGTAATTTACATTTCATCCTTTAAAATTTAATAGAGAGAATCTCAAAGCATTACAAGGCTAGCAAAAGAACTCTTTTCATCGAGTTCTACCAGAGAAACGCTATTCCCTTTTTATGAATTTTTCGACTTTTAATAAGGTATTGTCTTTATCCAATATCTGAAGCAAATACATGCCGGCTGCTAAATCTCTTACAGAAACACAACCATTTGTAGATTCTTTGTTTAATATTTTACCTTCCATTCCCGTAACACTTATTTTAACTTTTATTGGTGCTTTACAACAAATTTGATCATGGGCAGGGTTAGGGTAGATACTTATTTTGTTTGTAATAGTGTTAAATTCTCCGATATTTACATTTGTTATTTTATACTTCTCCGAAGTAGAAGTACAGTCTAATTCATTTGTTACGGAAACCGTATAATCCCCATTTTGCGTAACATTATAGGTTCTGTCAATAGCTCCTTGTATTATAATTCCATTAAGGTACCATTGATAACTATCATAAGAGGCTGTTGTACTAAGTTTAAATTTGTCCACTGTGATAATAGGAGGGGCGAAATTCATACCCCTAATGATAAAGGTATCTACCTGATGATGACATCCCTCTATATCACTACATAATACCCAATAGGTACCAGCTTCTGTAATAGAAAGAATGCTATCTATAATGCCGTTATTCCATTTATAATTACTAAATCCTGGTGAGCCTTTTAAGCTAAAGCTAGTGTTATTCGCACAAACAATAGTATCTAAAGCCACCACTTGGTTGGTATCTCGTGGGGCAGGATAAATTAATTCTGCCCCCATCCCTCCAAAAGCAGTTGATGTTCCAGGAATTAAAGCAACAGGAAGGCTACGTACCTCACACGCTATACCCTGAAGATTGGGTTTAGTTATAGCACCTAACGAATCAATTCTGTTACCCGCTAAATCAGTAGTAGCATACATAAAATAAATTGTATCATTATAAAGCCTCTTCTGGTAACTTGCCGGCATAGAAAGCGGAACACGACTGTTTAAAATCGTGTCTGCATTATGGACACTGATGTCAAATTGACCATCCTTGAGATATAACTTAGAATTATCTGGTGAAAATACACCAGAGTAGTCTCTGGTGGAGCCCCCCCATGATGCTGTATCATAAAGACCTATAGCCTCATATACTTCCCCTGAGGATGGGTTAAATTTACATAATATTGAAGAGGTCCCTGTGCCAAGGAAACCTAAAGAGGGTTGGTATATTCTTTCCCTGTTCGGAGAAACGGACATTTGTCCCGCATAAAAGGTGCTATACCATGGACCAGAATGATTATATGTTCTATAATTCAAATCTATTCCCTTATTAGTTATGTGAAAAACGATGAATACATTCGGGTTATAAATAGTATCTAGGCCATTATAAATACGTTTATGCGTCACAAGCCATACATCACAGTTATTACCTTGAATGGCAACAATACTTTCACAAGGAAGTATAGTATCACCATTACTATCCTTCATTACCATGGGTATGGCCTTCCGAGCAGTATCCACATCTCCTAAACCACCATCCAACGACATATCTACTATGGAATAAAATAACCCGTCTTTTCGGCCATTAGCAAAGCCCTCCATGTTATTGGAGAATACATAATATTTACCAGGAGAATCTATTACAGGCACAATACAGGTTTGCGATGTGCTTTTCCACCCACCCATAGCAAAACCGTTAGGCATTCTCTGGTGATTTCGGTTCCAACATTCTTCTCCACCTTGAGCAACATAAAATAGTAATTCACCAGTTACAGGATCGCATGCAGATGCGGTTGCTTCGTAATTTTCAGTACCAATCTTAATGGCTTTTGCGCTACCACTATTAAAATCCAAACCGGCATAGTTACCAAATGCCCAAACTGCATTAGCTCTTAGAAATTCCGGCTTCTGGTTGTAATATTGTTGGGCTTTTAAATGAAGACTGCTGAAAAGTAAAAATAATGCTGAGAGGAGTAAATACTTTAATTGCATGATTAATTTCATTGAAGTTTATTAAAAATTGTGTATCTTAATTGTTACTGAAATAATGATTCTATAGCGTTGATAGGTTTGAATTATAACCCATACCAGTTATATTAAGCAAAAATAAACCGAATACGAAGCCTATGTTACTGTGTAATCACTCTAAATAACCAGGTGGGTAAACCCATGTATGTAAGGACAACGCATTTGGTGAACCATAAAGTAAGATGGGAAAACAGGATATGGAAATTTCCATACCGTATTAGAAAGAAAATTTTGTATATTTACGATAGCTTTCTTCGTAAAAATAAAATAAGCAGGCCATTATGCGGCTGAATTTCATCTACCTTGCTTGCCTGACCCTCATTATACAAATGAGGTATCTGAAGGTTACTGCCCAATTGTCGGAGTCGGAACAAGGCGGCATCAATTTGCTGACTCCTGAAGACACCGCTGCCGTGAACCGTCTATGGCAAGATGCAGTCCATCTGAAAAAAACCTACCCGGACAGTGCTTATGTGATGTATAAGCTGGTCATCAAGAAAAGTATATTGATAGGCTATAAGCAAGGCATAATCAAAGCCTATCTGGCAATAGCAGCGCAGGAAATAGAAAAAGGCCAGTATGAGGAAGCAACCCGGCATCTTGGAGTCGCCCAGCGTTACTGTATACTCAATAATGACCTTAAAAATTTGTCCGCCACCTATAACCTCCAGGGTGCACTATACCGGCTCAAAGGCCAAATGAAAGAAGCGCTGGAAACCTATATAAAAGGCATTGAAATAGGGGAACAGACTGGTCTGCCAAACCTGACTTCACTTTATGGCAATACCGCAGCATTATTAATAGATCTGGGCGACCAGAAAGGGATTATTTACTCTGACAAAGCTATACAATCGGCCCGTAAACATAATGATCCTGACGCGTTAAGTACTGCTTTTATGAACCGGGGCAACTGGTATTTACATCGTAAAGAATATGAAATGGCGTTTCAATACCTGGATAGCGCAGCAGCCACTGCCCGTGATCACGACCTAAGCGACCAACTGGTAGGCACAATAAAGTTCAAAATGTCGGTATATGCCCAGCTAGATCAGCCTGAAGGCATACTGACACTACTGCCTGAGGCCTTGCAACAGCTAAAGAAACCAGGCCTGGATCCTAATGCTAAATTCCTGATCTACATCTATACCAGTAAGGCGTACCGGCTTCTGAAAAACTACAATAAGGCGAAGCAATATATTCGTCTAGCCGATGCACTCCAAGGATTCATCACGCCCTATACCTATGTCCACCTGCTCCATGAACAGGCCGAGTGGTACCTTGCCCAGGGACAATATAAGAAAGCATACTTACTACATGGCAAAACCCACTATTTGATGGATAGCCTAAGCGGAAAGGCGTTGGCCTTTAAGGTAACGGAACTCGAAACTCAATACCGTACCGCTGCCAAGGATCGGGAGATTGCGCAAAACCGTCTGCAAATCCTTGCTACACAAAAGAAAGTAACGACGAAGAACAACCTGGCCTTAAGCATCGGCCTGGCAGCTACCATCGCCATCCTGATCCTATCCTGGCTCTACATGTACCGCAACCGGAAACAAAAAGCAGAGAAAGAGATAGAACGGCTGAAAGGCATGATGGAGGGCGAAGAAAATGAAAGGGCCCGCATGGCCCATGACCTGCATGACAGCGTGAACAGCCGCCTGGCCGTAACTCAATCCTACCTGGTGGCGCTACAACAACAGCATCCCGACCTGGGCCAATCCAGCGATTTCAACCGGGTCACGCAGACTTTGGCGGAAACCTCTGCCGAGGTACGACACATCGCCCATAACCTGCTGCCTGGCGACTTAATCCTGAAAGGCTTACCTATGGCCTTGCAGGATTTCTGCACCGATCTGCTAAAGCCCCACCATATACAGGTGGATGTACAGGTCTTTGGTGAGTTCGAACTCCTCGACAGCAAAACCGCCCTGAATGTGTACCGCATCAGCCAGGAACTGCTGCACAACATCATCAAACATGCCGAGGCGACGGAAGTGATCGTTATCCTGGGACAGAGGAATGGTGAGCTTTCGCTGCTGGTAGAAGACAATGGCGTGGGCATTACCCAAGAGGAGGGCACCCTACGGGGCATTGGCCTGTCCGGCCTGCAGGAACGGGTGCTGGCACAGAAAGGCACTCTTTCTATCGAAACCCGCAAGGGTAAGGGCACTACCGTGCATATCGTATTCCCGGTACCGATAAGCGTAGCGGATCATAAGACAGCACGGTAAGTGCTTTAGGGAAAATCAAGCAACTGCCGAAAGGGAACAAGCCGCAGGCATCAACGGCGGTATTGAGGAATGGGACGCTTATGAGTAGCATGAACGGCATAAATAATGACTTCTTTGCCCGCAATTTCATAGACAATCACATAAGGGAATTGATCCAGGGCGACATCCCGTAATATTTTCCTCTGGTCAATAAAACTGTAATACTCGGGATGAGTAGAAAGATCAGCAAAACGCTTTTGAACTGTCACTAAAAACTGTTCGCCCAAACCGGATTGCTTTTCCTCATAATAGAGATAGGACTCCAACATATCCATCGTTGCATCATCTTTAATAACAAGCGTATAAGACATCTTAATCCCTCTTCTTATGATCTCTTATATATTGAAAAGCCTCTTCTTCAGTATAAGATACACTGAGGCCTTTAAGGTGATTGTCTCTACGCTGATACAAGCTGTCAAGCGTAGCTTTATCATACTGGACCGAAAGGGGTAAATCCTTTTCCAGCAATAGATAAATAGCTTCCAGATGTTTACTATCAGCATGCTCAATATACTCATGCAGGCGTCCTTTAATTGTTTCTGTGTTCATAACTGCACTCTTTTTTACAAATTTAAAGCTTTTTAGGGACTTGGGAAACCTAGCGCATAATTGCCTGCTGTCTACTACTATTCAAGAATTCCAATGGCGCCACAGCGCTTATCCTTACCAAATGCTCATGCATAACTTTTATTAAATAATTCACGAAACAGACTGACTGCTATCTCCCGCTCCCTGACCTTGCCGAGGCGTAACACATCTACAAGAGCCAGGCTATCATATAAATAAAGATCAGCCATAGCAGCCTCTACGGCATTAAGATATAGTGGAGTGACGCTTTCTCCCCTGGCTTTTCCCTGAGGATGCGCCCATACTATAGGCTCCGATACAATAACATGCCCCTGCATTACTGGTGCCGAGTAAGCAGTAGGCAATCCCCTGACAATAGGCCCTTTGTTTGCAGGAAATACATAAGGTAATCCAAATTGCAAAAATTCCAACAAGGATTGCCGCCGCACTTTCCTCCTGGTGCCATCCAACAATCCGGCAAGCACTGACCGGCTCAACGAATAACTAATCTCCGCAGGACTGATTTTTAACGCAACGGCAAGATCCTTGCTCATCCAGTCGCCTGGAGCATCTATGATTTTCAATAATACGGCCACATCATGCGGTCGCATACCATTATATTGTTTCATGTGACAAAGATAAGCACTAATTCACAATTCATGAATTGTGAATTAAGTGCACACCTTACTATGCCTGAATGCCACTTTTTACCAGGGACATTATAAAGTGAATGCTTCTCAAGCCTGTAATAACATCATAAATACCAACACAACACACTGATTTTCATTATAACCGCTGAAACACCAGGAAGAAATATCGCTGACATTAAGTGCCGATACTTAACTTTGTACAAAGCCGCTCCTAACCCAAAAATAAATGTAACGATATGGATGAGCTGATCATCAAAGTAGCCATTACCGATGACCACCCCATTGTAAGGGAGGGACTGGAACGGATACTGCACCTGCAGCCGCATATTGAATTGGTCAATACGTATACCTGTGGCCGCTACCTCAAAGAGGGCCTAAAGGAACAGCAACCGGATGTGCTGCTGCTGGACCTGCAACTGCCGGACATCGGCGGTGAGGACCTGGTACCCTTTATCCGCAAGCAATATCCGGAGATGAAAATATTGATGCTGACCTCCAATGACAGTATCCACACCATCAAAATGCTACTCAACTTCGGTGCCAATGGCTACCTGCTTAAAAATACAGAACTGAACCTGCTGATACAAGCCATCGAAGCGGTGTACCTGGGTGACGTTTTCCTCTCACCGGAGGTGCAACAAAAGCTGAACAGCATCTTCCTTAAATCACAAAGGAATACCCCGCTCCACAATGACCTTACGGCTCGCGAAAAGGATGTATTGCGCTTAATTGCTCAGGAAAAAAGCAGTAAAGAAATAGGAGAAGCGCTCCACATAGGTTACCGTACCGTAGAAAACTACCGCCTGGTGATCATGCAGAAGTTAGGCGTCAAAAACATGGTAGGTATGGTCAAAAAAGCCATTTTAATGGGGGTGCTGGATGAGTAGCGCTAAATATTCTGTATTTTTGCACATCTTAAAAAACAGAATCATCTAAAAATGCAGAGCACACTT
>CAZFKK010000094.1:0-293 GCA_964519735.1 uncultured Taibaiella sp. | reverse complement strand
GACCCCTACCCCGCTCCTCTATATCCCGTAACTCATTATTCCACAAGCATTAAAGCTGCCTTTAGCGAAGAAACAAAGGAGCAGTTTAGCGCGGTATGCGTGGCGGGGCGTATATTAAGTATCAATGATAAAGGAAAAGTATTTTTCATTAAAATACAGGATAATGAAGGCATCTTCCAACTGTATGTAAAACGGGATGAGCTATGTCCTGAGGAGGATAAATCATTTTGGGATACCCTGGTGAAAAACGGCCTCGACCTGGGGGATTATATCGGGGCTACCGGTTATGTGTT
>CAZFKK010000093.1:0-9923 GCA_964519735.1 uncultured Taibaiella sp. | reverse complement strand
ACGATTATAAACGGAAAGCTGAAAGTTGGAAGGATAACAATTAAACAATGGTTTGAACAAATCATTCACTCCATCACCATTCGGGGAAAAGGCATTAGGTACTAGTGGGCGGCAGTCGCAGTCCTGTACTTGAACGCTCACCGAATCGTAAAATATACCACATAGGTTAGTTACTTCCAAAATATAGCGGCCACTTTCCGTTATTTGCAGGATGGGGTCCTCTGAACCGGTATTCCATCTTAGGTTGCCGCCGGGTTCTGATAAGCCATGCAAGAATATCTTTTGACCTTTGCAAATCAGCGTATCGTTTTCCAGGATCTCGGCTTTAGGTTCATAAACATCTACTCTTATGCTATCAGAATAGTAGCAGCCTTTTTCATTAACGGTAACAGAGTACCATCCGGATTGTGTTACAAGATACTCAGGGTCAATGCTTCCATCCTGCCATTGAAAACCATCGCCGGATGCACTTAATACCAGGCTATCGCCCGGACAGATAATAGTGTCTCCACCTAAGTCTGGCAGATTTCCTTTCACGAAGGTTACTTTGAAGGTATCCCTACGCATTGTACATTCTTTAGTAGACAGGCAGTAATAAATGCCCTCTTCATGTACATAGCGGGAAGCGCCGATAATACCGTCATTCCAGACATAGCCTAAGAGATTATTTTCTACAGCTAATTGTACAGAATCTGAAAAGCAGATCAAGGTATCAAGATGTTTTCCTGGAAGGGTATCTTTATAATTTACAGTGATAGTTGGGTTGCCAAAGCCACCATAGCCATAATAATATGGATAACCTGGAAAGAAAACGGATGAGGGTAAGGATATTGCATTACTTATAAAGTTGCAGGCCAATCCCAACTTATCAGGATCATCAATTACTGAGATAAAACCTTCCAATGTGTTTCCAATATATATATTGTTATCAGGACCGATCCTCATTCCCCTTAAATTGGCTGAAGGGACAAGCCCTCTTGCAATTAATATTTTATTATTACGTATAGCTTGAATATTAGGATATAGAGAAAGATCGTATTGGTATAAATCATTTAAAGAATTTACTGTTGCATATAACTTACCATTGTCTGGTGAAAAAGACAATCCATAGCCAAAGTTCACCCATTGGCCGCCAATTATATTACTATCTAATACCACGGTGTTTGTTATTGCTCCGGTTGCACTGTTAAAATCCCCGATCTCAATTACAGAGCTATTAAAGAACATTAGCGCAATTTTACTTTTGTCAGGGGAAATTTTCATCTCTCCCGGATCACTACCCGGAGTAGCATACCCTGAATAGGTTCCGTAGGAATATAAAGGTCCGGAAATACCAGTAGTTGTTAGTTTAAAAGATACGTAAATATTACTATACCGCTTATGTCCAATAATCCAATAGCCGCAATCGTCAGCTTCCACAGCATACATCCGCTCTTCCATTTCATCATCCAGTACAATATTTCTTTCTACATCCTTTATTCTGCCTAATCCATTGTTAAGAGACATATCAATAATGGAGTATCTTAATTTAGGATTTCCTCCATTGGCGACTTCCGCAGGATCTAAAGTGAAAAGATAATATTCCTGAGAATTAGACAACGATTTAAGGACTAAAACGGCTTGTGTTCCGGAGCCATCGTGGCTATTACCCAATATTTCACTATTAGGCATCAAATTGCCATACTTATCCCATGTTCTATAACCATTCGAATAAAACATAAGATTTCCAAAAGCATCACAAACAGTAGCACAACCTTCCATAGAATGCATGCTACTTTTAAAAAATACAGGATTCCCGGAATTAAAATCCAGTCCTGCTCCATGACCAAAAGCCCAGATGTTATTTTCTCCCTGGGCATGCATCCGTGAGCTACTACTTATCAAAATCAATATTAAAGCTAAAATTTTATTTATTTCTCCACGCATTTTCGAATCCATTAAAATTTCTTCTTATATAAATAATGCAGTTGAACCCCGTTAGCGTTCAACTGCAAATACTCATTCAATAAGGATTTATTACTAACAAAAAACTCCTTATTATTATCTTTTCACCAATTTATAAGTGGCTTTTTTCATACCTTCCCGAAGTTCAAGATAATAAGTTCCAGTGGCAAGATCATTTAAATCGAAATTAAAGTTTTTGCCATACAGGTTGTTTCTAGTAAAGACTGTCTGACCCGCTATATTGCTAATGGTAACGATACCATTGACTAAAGATTCACTGATGATCAGATTGAGCATACCCATTGTTGGGTTTGGAGCTATTGTGGCGGCAATATCAAGATGACGCATATGTATGACACTGATGCTATCTTCTGGATCAGGATTGCTAGTAGTATCAATAGCCGAAATATTTAATTTCAAAACAAATCCACCGCCATTCTGACCTGCAGGAGTCAATACAAAAGTTGAATCAGAAGGGTCAAAGTCTACGCTGCCATCCCATGTTCCACAGACATACACATCACCATTGTTCCTCGCTAAAATATCCATAGTAAAAGCCCCAGACGCATCGTCAATATTTTTTGTTAATTCACCACCCCACTGAAATATTCCTGCTGTGTCGTATTGTGCTATAAAGTTATTGCTATTCCCTTTTATAATGAAATTTGTAGTATCAGGATCGAGATCCAATTGCTCATTGTACCTTCCAGTTAGATAAATTTTTCCATCTTTTGATACTGAGACTTTTGAATAGCTTGTCATATTAAGCGTATCTGTTCCGCCTATTTGTTTAACCCACTCAAAGTTCCCGGAAGTATTATATTTAACCAAAGCTGTCGTAGTAGACGCTACAGACTTTTTGTATACGGCATTAATCAATGTAGCAGGACCTCCATAAGGAAGCATTTTATTAAAATTCATAGGCCCTATAAAGTCTACTGACAAATAAATCCCATTATTTCCATCCAGTTTCATGCCAATACTAGGAGAGACAGCGGAAGGTATTGCTTCTCCACCCAATACCGTTGTACCGGTTTCTGATTGACGAACCCATTGAAGTTCTCCTGATTTATTGTACTTTATAAGATAAAAATCATTTATTCCAGTAATGTTATATACGGCGGGAGTGGGACTTACGTCTACAGTGCCAGTAAATCTTCCTGTCAAATAGATATTGTCGAACTGATCTGTTTTTATACTTGCAGTGCTTAAACCATTTGGCCCACCTTTACTTATGGCCTTTAACCATTTTAAATTTCCATCACCATCCAAACAAAAAAGAAATGCTTTTCCAAGAGCTCCACTTTCTACAGTTATCGAATCAGAAAAGGTAGATGATTCTACAACAAATGGAATAGGATTTGTTGTTCCGAAACTACTAAAAGATGAACTAAATCCTGTAAAATAAATGAGTGGATTTTCGCCTGATGAATTACCCATTGTACCAATAATATAACCTGCATTATAGTAGCCAATACTCTTTACCCATTGAAATTCCCCTTCTGCATTAAGTTTCAGGATATAATAAGAAGGTAAAGACATACCTGGAAACCGCTCATACTTAGGAATGAGATTCTGAAAACCAGGTCCCGGATCAAAATCAATTGTAGAATCTGCATAAAAACCTGTAATGTAGATATCTCCGTTGTTTTCATTTACAGAAATAGAAGTAAATGAAAAAATAGGAAACCCTGCAATACCGGACATATTATCTAAACCAATTTTTTTAACCCATATTAAATCGCCGTCATCATTGCATTTCCATATATAGGCAGCAGAAAGGTCAGTAGTTAATTCAACAGGAGTAGAATTCGTGCTAAAATCAACGGTACCGTCAAAAGTACAAGCGGAAATAACACTTTGTCCTTCCCCTTTAGCTATATACATATTTTCGGAAGAAGGAACTATTCTACCATTATTCCCGCTTAAACCTCTCGCCCATTTCAATTCGGGTTTTATCAAATTTTGTGCCTGAGTAGTAAAATTACTCATCAATAAACATCCTATTAGTAAGGATTGAATTGTACATTTTAACCTGTTCATTGTATTTATTTTGTAAGTGAAGAATGAATATTTTATTTATTTTGAAATTTAGTTTTCAGCAATGCATTAAATTGTACTTTTTTGAAATTCATATCCATTTTGTAGCTAATCATTATAAAAATATTATTTAGACAAAGGTTGAAAAAATCCCCTAAGCGTACAAGAGCGAAAACCACAACTGTTTTTTAGTAGAAAACTACTAATTTAGACTAAACTTTCGCGGCAATAAGATCTATTCCAGGCAAAATGGCCCCCTATTGTTCTAAAATACCCGGGAATGTTGCGCATCATGCACCACAAAATACTGATCCTAAAATTCTTTAGCCTCTTCTGCATGCTGCAGAGTCATGGTCTTAGGGCACAGCCCTTGGAATTAATTGCCGAAAAAAACACCTATTTCGATACCCGTCTACATTTTACAGCAGAAGATTCCCTGGAAATAATACGACTCCAGGATGCCGCAAGAGAAATAGAATATGCTTACCCTGACAGTGCTATGCTGCTCTTACAGCAAGTGATCACCATCAGCAAGCGTACCGGCTTTCACGACGGAATAGCCCGTTCCTTACTCGTTATGGGACTTATAGAGGCATCCAGGGGAAAATTCGGAAAAAGCCTCTATTATTATCAGTTGGCCTTCCCTTATTGTCAAAATGCCATTTATCATAAAGTGTTGGCTTCATTCTGGTACATCAATATGGGTTCATTTTATTTTAACCAGGGAAATTATGCGCAGGCCGCACGTTATTATAATGAGGCCCTCCGGGAATCTGCCCGAAAAAACCTGGACGAAGATGGGAACCACAATATTGCCATATATAATAACCTGGCGACTATCTATACACGTATGGAGCAACAGGATAAGGCATTTCATTACCTGGCTAAAGCGGAACAACTATCCAAAAAAGGTAATTACAAAAGAGGATTAACCTATACACTAAGCACCAAAGGAGATGCCCTTAAAGAAATGGGCCTGCTGGACTCATCCAGACAAATCTATCTTGAAGCCCTGCAGTTTTCCAAACAATATCATTTTGAAGACATCCGGCAATCCATTACCAATGGCCTGGGAGAATTGATGCTGCAAGAAGGCAATCCGAAGGAAGCTATTCATTACCTAAAGCAGATAGAAGAAATCAAAACACGCAGCAATCCCTATTATGCTCATATATTGCCCGGCTATAACCTGGGCATAGCCTACTACCAGCTAAAAGACTACCAACAAGCCAAAAAGCATTTACTGAGGGCGTTGCATATGTCTTTAAAGCTGGAGATCGGCGACAACAGGGCCAAAGCGCATAAAGCCCTGGCAAAGGTCTACGAAGCAACAGGACAATATAATGAAGCCTTACAGCAGCAGTATTTATATGAACATCTTAAAGACAGCCTGTTGAATAAAGAAAAAGCCAAAGACATTAATGAACTGGAAATAAAATACAATTCAGCACAAAAAGATAAAGAAATTACGGAAAAACAATTATTGATCACCCGACAAAACGCTGCCCTTCAGCAAAAGAACACCTGGATTGGAGCGGCTTCTATAGGAATAATATTATTGATCAGTATTTCCATACTCATCTACCGTAACATCAGGCACAAACAAAACTTATTGACCGGAAAACTTCAGATCCTGGAACGGGACCAGGAAATCAAACTACTCAAAGCATCAATTAACGGAGAGGAACAGGAACGTATCAGGATAGGACGAGAACTTCATGATGGCATAGGAGGTCTGTTGTCCGCAGCCAAGTTGCAACTGGGGTCTTTACAGATGCAACACCGGTCGATCGCCACAGCTCCTGATCTGAAAAAAGCGGTTGACCTGGTGGATGAAGCCACGGTTGAAATAAGGAAAACAGCGCATAACCTGATGCCGGAGATACTGGTAAGAAGCGGGATAGAACAGGCGGTCAGAAGCTATTGCGAAAGAATAAATACGGGTAATGCCCCTAAGATCCAGTTGCAAATCTACGGAGACCTTCCCCGGCTGGAATCCGGCTTTGAACTGGCCCTGTACAGGATCATCCAGGAATTAATCAATAACATACTGAAACATGCCCGTGCCACGCATGCCTTAATACAACTGAATTGGCAGGAGGACATATTTCACCTTTCCGTAGAGGACAATGGCATCGGAATGGAAACAACCGGCGACAAGGGGGGAATAGGATTAAAAAATATAATTTCACGGGTGGAAGCGATGGGAGGGAACCTGGAAATTGAAAGTACGCCATCTGTCGGAACAACAATTTATATAGATTTCGAAACCCGGAACATTGACCTGGCGGGTACCCCAGGCATAAACATTATTTAAAGACCTGAAAACCCATATGAGCACGATAAGAATAGATATTGTTGATGACCACAAAATGGTATTAGCCGGGTTGAAGAACATCTTGCAAGGGTTCCCTAATATAGTAGTAGGCAACCTCTATGATAATGGAACTGAACTTATCAAAGGACTGAAAATAAAACAACCTGATGTTTTGCTGATGGACATCCAAATGCCCGATGTGAGCGGGGAGGAATTGGCACCCCTCATCAACAAAGCCTACCCTGATATCCGTATCCTGATCATGACCGGTTTCGACACCACCTATTATGCCAAAAGCATGATGGAGAAAGGGGCTACGGGTTATCTCCTGAAGAATGCGGCGGAGGCTACTTTAAAAGAGGCCATTGAAACCGTGTCCAAAGGTGCCCAATTCATCGACCCTTCAATTAAAGATAAGTTGTTGCAGGAGTTATTGCAATCGTCCCATATCGACAAAGCCATACCTACACTTACCCGCCGTGAAAAAGAGATCCTCGGGTTAATCATGCAGGAGCAAACAGGCCAGCAAATAGCTACCGCCCTGAATTTAAGCCTGAGAACTATAGAAAATCAAAGGGTCAACCTCATGCAGAAAATGGGGGTAAAAAATACCGTAGGCCTGGTGAAGAAAACCATTGAATGGAAATTGATCGACTGATCCACAAAAGCGACCCGGAAAAAAATCAGGAAGGGCTGCCTGCTCAAAAAGAGGAGACAGCCCTTCCTATAAATTTAATAGACAGCGCTTAATGCCTGAAATGACGCGTCCCGGTAACCACCAGCGCCATCCCGCTCTCCTTGCAGAAAGCTACGGTATCTTTATCCCTGATGGAACCACCCGGCTGGATCACCGCGGTAATGCCCGCTTCATGGGCCATACGGACACAGTCATCAAAAGGAAAAAAAGCATCGGAAGCCAATGCCGCGCCTTTCAGATCAAAACCGAAGCTTGAGGCCTTTTCCAAAGCATGGCGAAGGGCATCAATACGACTGGTCTGGCCACAGCCTTTGCCCAATAATTGCCTGTCTTTCACCAACGCGATCGCATTTGACTTGAGGTGTTTGCAAATAATATTACCAAATAAGAGGTCTTCCTGCTGTTGTGGTGTGGCAGGTTGTGCGCCTTCCTCCTGCCAGGCGGCATAATTCCCCCCGTCATTATCTTGGGTCAGGATGCCGTTCAGCACATTTTTAAATACCTTTTCCGGTTTTATCGCCTGCTTTTGCAGCAGGAGAATCCGGTTCTTCTTGGTTTGCAGGCTGGCCAATGCTTCGGGAGCATAGCCCGGCGCGATCAATACTTCGAAAAAGAGCTCATTGATCTTAAGGGCAGTAGCGGCATCAATTTCTTTATTAGTCACCAATACACCTCCAAAAGCGCTTTCGGGATCACCTGCCAGGGCGGCATCCCAGGCCTCCGGCAAAGTAGCTCTTTGGGCTACGCCACATACATTCGTATGTTTGATGATCGCAAATACAGGGTCCTTATCTTTTTCAAATTCAGCGATCAACTGCAGGGCGGCATCCACATCCACCAGGTTATTATAAGAAAGTTCCTTACCATTCAATTGATCCACCAGGGCATCAAGATCTCCATAAAACACACCTTGCTGGTGAGGATTCTCTCCATAACGCAATACCTTCTTATGTTGAAATGAAGGAATAATAGTACCATTAAAGTAATTATTGATGGCGATATCATAATTCATCACCACATAGAAAGCTTTAGCTGCGAAGCTGCGTCGCTGCTCCAGAGTGGTGTTGCCGTTCTGGGTACGCAACAACTCTTCCAGCAACGGATAGTCCTCCTTAGCGGCAACGACCATAAGATCTTTATGATTCTTAGCTGCCGCCCTGATCATGGAAGGACCGCCGATATCTATCTTTTCTATGATAAGCTGTTCCTCGGTCGTGTTTTTTACCGTTTCTTCAAAAGGATACAGATCCACGATCACCAGGTCGATCTCCGGAATTTTATACTGTTGCATTTCCTCGAGATCCTGCGGCAAATCCCGGCGTCCCAGGATACCCCCGAAAACAGAAGGATGTAATGTCTTTACCCTGCCTCCGAGAATAGAGGGATAAGTCGTTACCTCTTCAACAGGGATACATTTAATTCCCAGATCTTCTATAAACTGCTGCGTCCCCCCTGTGGAATAAATGGCCACATTCAGCCGTTCCAGTTCTTTAACTATGGGCTCCAGACCCTCCTTATAAAATACAGATATTAAAGCGGATTTGATTTGTTTTTGCGCCATAGAGAAAATTGAGATGTGAAATATGAAACAATGCGGCGCAAAGTTCCGAAACGAAGCGGACTTTTGCAAAATCAATGCAATAACCTTTGGCAGCCTGTATTTTCGAACATTAATTGCCAAAATCTAGCCTATCTCCTGTATTTTTGCCGTTCCTGAAGGCAAAGCATGTCTCTGCCCCACAGGTAACTTATCTACTTTGCATGATCGGTAAAATAATTAATGATCCGGTGTACGGCTTTATTCGATTTCCGGAAGCCGGGTTGTTACAAATCATAGAACACCCCTGGTTTCAGCGATTGCGGCGTATCCGGCAGATGGGCATGGCTTCACTGGTGTACCCTGGGGCGGTACATACCCGCTTCCATCATTCCCTGGGGGCCACACACCTGATGAGCATCGCCCTGAATGAACTGCGGGGAAAGGGGATCGCCGTATCCGCCGGAGAAGCGCTTGCTGCAAAACAAGCTATTTTACTGCATGATATGGGGCATGGCCCTTTTTCGCATGCCCTGGAAAGCACGATCGTATGTGATATACACCATGAAGATATATCCAAACTGATCATGCACCACATGAACGAACGCTTTGACGGGCTGCTGACAGAGGCGATTTCCGTCTTTAGCAATACCCATCCGCAAACCTTCCTGCACCAGTTGGTGTCCAGTCAACTGGACATGGACCGCATGGATTACCTGAACAGGGATAGTTTTTATACCGGGGTTTCCGAAGGGGTTATCGGGTACGACCGGATATTACAAATGCTGATGGTCAAAAACGGCAACCTGGTGGTGGAAGAAAAAGGCATCCATTCGGTAGAGAAATTCATTATAGCACGCAGGCTCATGTACTGGCAGGTTTATCTTCATAAAACCGTCCTGGGCGCCGAAAACCTGATCATCAATATCCTGAAACGGGCCCGCCAGTTGGCACAACAGGGCAAGGAACTCTTTGCCACCCCGGCGCTGCGGTTTTTCCTGTATGAACAAATAGGCAGAAAAGATTTTTATGCCACCGCCTCCGTGCTCGAACAATTCTGCCTGCTGGACGACTCGGACATTTCCGCTTCCATAAAAGTATGGACGGGGCATCGGGATCAAATACTTTCGCGGCTTTGCCTGATGTTGCTGAACCGGGATCTTTACAAGGTAAAGCTCAGCACGCAACCCTTGGAGGATGAATTTGAAGCTGCCAGGAAAAAAGTGCTGGCCGCACATAAAATAAATGAAGAAGAATTACCGTTTTTCCTGTTTACCGGTAGCACCAGCAACAGTACCTATGACCAGGATGATGAACGGATCCATATCCTGATGAAATCGGGCGAAATAGTCAAGATCTCTAATGTGGATAATGCCTTGATACGGTCC